>JAEYTU010000577.1 GCA_023433825.1 Planctomycetota bacterium | reverse complement strand
AGCTCGTCCTGTGGTCGATTCCGAGGATCCTCGAGAAGGGCCTCGCGGGGCGGCAGATGTACCGCGCGCCGATCCTCGACGGCTACATGCGCCACGTCGTCTTCTCCGACGCCGACGTCGCCAGCATCGTGACGACGCGCTTCGTCCCGCTGCGCATGGTCTGCGACGAGGCGATGGCCGAACGCTTCTCGATCCGCCCGCTCGACGTCGTCGAGCCGGCCGTCGTGTTCCTCGACGCCGACGGCAAGGTCGTCCACGTCGTCGAACGGATCCGCACGTTCAGCGCGCATTGGTTCGCCGAGTTGCTGCGCCGCGTGCTGGCGACGCGCGACGACGGCGTCGAGGTCGACGACCCGGCACGCGCGATCGCCGAAGGTCGATACGAGCAGGCGCTGGCAGCGCTCGCGGCGCGCAAGGAGCCGACCGACCAGGACCGGCTGCAGCATGCGTCGGTTCTGCGTCGGCTGCGCCGCGTCGACGAAGCGCTCGCGAAGCTCGACGAGATCACGCTGCCGGCGCCGGCGCGTCGCGGTCCGACGCCGCCGGCGACGCGGGAGCTCGCCTGCGACGTCGCATTCGAACGCGGACTGACGCTGCTCCAGGCCGGTCGTGAACGCGAGGCGCTGCCGCACCTCGATCGCGCGATGCGGCTCGGCGGCGCGCGCACGCCCGACGCCGGTTACCTGCTCGCCGCGGCGACGCTGCAGATCGGGCAGGAGACCGAGGCGTTGCGGCTCTTCCAGCTCGTCGCCAGCCGCCATCCGGAGACCCCGGCCGGGCGCAAGGCGAGTGCGAACCTGCTGCTCGGTCCCGACGAACGTCCGGTCGGTGCGACGTTCACCGGGTTCGAGTGCATCCGGTTCCTGCCCGAGGCCGCCTACGTCGGACTGCCGCGCGACACGGCGTGGGCCGGTCCCGAGGCCGACGCGCGCACGCTGGCCGTCGGCGCCGTTCGGTATCTGTTGTCGCTGCAACGCGAGCACGGCGGGTTCACCGACAGCCGCTACGCGTACTGGCCGAGTCCGGAGATCACGCCGAACACGTGGGTCGCGATCTCGGCGCTGGCCGCGACGGCGCTGCTGACGCATCGCGACGTCGATCCCGAGGCCGTCGACGCGGCGCTCGCGAAGGCCGAGGTCTATCTGTTCGACCCGAATCGCCTGCGTCGCGGCCGCAACGAAGACGTCTACGCCGACGCCTACCGGATCCTGTACCTCGTCCGGAAGCACGCACTCGCCGATGCGGATGCGCGTCCGGCGATCGTCTCGCAGATCGACGCGCTGTTCGGCGAGGCCAAGCTGCGGCAGAGCGAGAGCGGCTTCTTCGCCCACGAGTACGACAACGCGTTCTGCACCGGCGTCTTCCTGTGGAGTGCGCAGTTGGCGCGCGAGACCGGCGCGAAGGTCCCGGAGGACATGATCGATCGCGGGCTGACCGCGTTGTCGAGTGCGCGCTTCGCGAACGGCGCCTACGCGTACGGTGGCAAGGCGCAGCCGAACCGCGAAGGGAGCCTGAAGGACGCCAGCGCGCGCATGCCGCTCTGTGAGGGGACGCTGGCTGCGTTCGGTCGCAGCGACGAGGCGAAGCTGGCGTTCGCGTTCGAGACGTTCTGGAAGTTCCTCGATCGGATCGAGAAGGTCCGCCGCAACGACTTCCATTCCGACGGCGAGCTGGCCGGCTTCTTCTTCTTCCACGCGCTGTTCCACACGAGCGAGGCGGCGCGGCTGCTGCCCGACGCGATGCGCGCCGACGCCGAACGCCGGCTGCTGACGCTGCTGCAGCGCGTGCCCGAGATGGACGGCAGCTTCGTCGACAGCCACGAGATCGGCCGCAGCTACGGGACCGCGATGGCACTGCTGACGTTGAAGAACGTCGCCGAACGGCAGCGATGACGAACCGAAGCCCGGCGCCGGCCGCCCCGCGCGACTCGAGCGCCGTCCTGCTGGTCCGTGGCGACGGCGAGGACCTCGAAGTGTTCCTCGTCGAACGCGCGCCCGAGCTGCGTTTCTTCGGCGGGTACTTCGCGCTGCCCGGTGGCGTGCGCTCCGCCGACGACCTCGCGGCCGCCGACGGCGACGACGAACGTTCGCTGCGTCTGTGCGCGACGCGCGAGCTGTTCGAGGAGACCGGGATCCTGCTGCGCGGCGGGACGCCTTCGGCGCAGCGCGCCGAACTGCGCGCCGAACTGCTGCGCGAGGACGGCGACGTCGCCGCCGCGACCGAACGCACGCGCCGCTTCGTCGCGGCGACGCAGGCGCTCGCTGCCGCCGACACGCTGACCCCGGTCTGCCGGATCACGACGCCGCCGTTCGCGCCGGTTCGCTACGACACGTTGTTCTGTCTCGCGCGGCTGCCCGACGGCGAGACGCCGGACGTGCGCGCAGGCGAACTGGTCTCCGGCCGGTTCGTCCAACCGCGCGCGATCCTCGCGGCCTGGCGCCGCGGCGAAGTGCTGCTCGTCCCGCCGGTCGTGATCCTGCTGCAACTGCTCGTCCACGGTGACGTCGCGCGCTTCCTGCGCGATGCCGCGCGCATCGCCGGCGAGTACCGCGCGGGCGCACTGCATCGCGTGCAGTTCACGCCGGGCATCGTCATGGCAAGCGTCGCGACGCCGACGCTGCCGCCGGCGACGACGACGAACTGCATGATCGTCGGCGAGGACCGCCTCCAGGTCGTCGATCCAGGGACGCACGACCGAGACGAACAGGCGCGACTGCTGCAGTTGCTGGACGAATTGTGCGCCGAGGGGCGGACCGTCGACGGCGTTCTGCTGACGCACCACCACATCGACCACATCGGCGCCGCCGACGTCGTCGCGAAGCACTTCGGCGTCGCCGTTCGCGCGCATCCGACGACGTTGCAACGTCTCGCCGGACGGTTTCGCGCCGGCGCGCCGCTGCACGACGGCGATCGGATCGCTCTCGGGCAAGCGCCCGACGGGACGCCGGACTGGCACCTCGTCGCGACGTTCACGCCGGGCCACGACCGCGGGCACCTGTGCTTCCGCGAATCGCGCTACGACGCCGTCTGCGTCGGCGACATGTTGAGCACGGTCTCGTCGATCGTCATCGACCCGCCGGAAGGTCACATGCGGACCTACCTCGCGAGCCTCGAACGCCTGCTGGCCGAGCCGATGGGCACGCTGTACCCGGCCCACGGTCCGGCCGCGCGCGACGGTCACACGAAGATCCGCCAGTACCTCCGGCACCGCAGCACCCGCGAGGCGAACCTCGTCCGCATCGTCCGCGAGACGCCGGGCACGCTGACCGAGCTGCTGCCGAAGGTCTACTGGGACGTCGACGCGCGGATGCACGCGATCGCGATCCGCTCCCTGCTCGCGGGACTCGAGAAGCTGGCCGAGGAAGGTCACGTCGTCGAACGCGACGGGACGTGGTCGGCGCGAGCCGACGCAGGTGACACACCATGACGAACTTCGACATCGCCACGCGCGCGTGCGCCCTTGCAGTGACCTTCGCGATCGGCGTTCCCGTCGTCGCGCAAGCCGACTCCGACACCTATCTGCGCGGTTACGTCGTCGCCGTGCTCGAACGAGAGTTCGCCGTCACGGCGCCGCGCGTCGAGGTTCGGAACGGCGTCGTCCGGATCGGCGCCGACGACCCCGGGACGGTCGAGAAGGATCGCATCGTCGCAGCGTTGACCCGCGTCCCCGGCGTCGTCCGCATCGAGTGGAACGGCACGAGTGAACCGGCCATCGCGCCGGCGGCGGACGACCTCGGTTCGACGTTCCTGCGCCGGCAGCCACTGCTGTTCGAACCGCTGCACGCCGATCCACGCTGGCCGCACTTCTCGGCGTCGTACCAGCGCTATGCGTCGAACGACGTCGTGACGCACGGCGGCGCCGTCGGCTTCGGCGAGTCGTTCTCGGTCTACCGCCGCGACGTCGACGAGAGCTTCTCGTGGGAGATCGGGTTGCAGGCCGGCGTGTTCGCGATCTTCGACCTCGCCGCCGATTCGTCGGATCTCGTCAACGCCGACTACTTCGTCGGTCCGGTCTTCGCGATGCGCCACAAGGACCTGTCGCTGTTGGCGCGCGTCTACCACCAGAGTTCGCACCTCGGCGACGAGTACCTGCTGCGGACCGCCGAGGAACGGATCAACCTCAGCTACGAGGTCGTCGACGTGATCGCGTCGATCGACTTCGCCGAGTCGCTGCGCGCCTACGGCGGTGCTGGCTACATCGTGCACTCCGAGCCGAAGCTCGAACCGTGGTTGTTCCAAGCCGGCGCCGAGTGGTTCGGGCCGCGGATCGGCGGCGGAACGATCCGTCCGCTCGTCGTGTCGGACCTGCAGTGGCGCGACGAGCACGACTTCGAGGTCGACGTCTCCTTCCGCGCCGGCATCCAGTTCGAGGATCCGTCGCGGGCGAGCTCGCGGCTGCAGTTCCTGCTGGAGGCCTACAAAGGCCGCTCGCCGCACGGCCAGTTCTATGACTCCGACGTCGAGTACCTCGGCTTCGGGATCCACTTTTATTTCTGAGAGCGGCGGCCCGAAGGGCCGACGCTCTCAGAAACAACGGGCGACACACCCAGGCCGCCGCTCGCGGGAAGGCGACCACGGCGAAGGGAACGACCCCGGCCCCGCGGCGGCGTCCGGTGGACCTGCAGTCGAGTGGACGTTCCGTCGAGGTTGGGCTCGGCCTCGTGGATTCCTGCAAGATCTCGCGGGCTGTCGGACATCCATCGGTCATGTCGGCGGCACTTCGTCGTCGGCGCGATTCGAACAGGAGTTCTCGATGCGACGCTTCCTTCCGCTGTTGATCCCGATCCTCGCCTGGCTGCCGGCCTCGACGCCGACGAACGCGGCAGACTGCATGCCGAGCGCCAACTGCTGCCCCCCGGCATGCTGCGACGACCGCTGCTGCGACGACTGCTGCCCGCCGGCCTGCTGCCGGCGCTGACCGACCCACATGGGGAGCGGCCTCGATCGAGTGGAGTTCGGGCGTCTGTTCACGCAGCACGCTCGACTGCTGTGGGTCGTGGCCGCTGCCTACGTTCCGAGATCGCTCGTCGAGGACGTCGTCCAGGAGTCTGCCGTGACCGCACTCGCACGCTTGCAGTCCTTCGAAGTCGGCACCGACTTCCGCGCCTGGATGGCGCAAATCGTCCGCTTCACGGCAGCGAATGCCGCACGGACGCGAACCCGTGCGCTGCGCTTGGCGCCGCTGATCGACGAGCCGATCGCGTCGACTCCAGCAGATGCGACGGCCGTTCGACCCGACGGCCGACTCCGCGACGCGCAGGACGCGTTCGACGATCGCGTCGTCGCCGCACTGGCCGATCTGTCCGACGACGCCCGCGCGTGCCTGTTGCTGAAGACCGTCCTCGATCTGGCGTACGCCGACATCGCCGCGACGCTGCAGATTCGCGAAGGAACGGTCGCCAGCCACGTGCATCGCGCGCGCGAGACGTTGCGCGATCGACTCGCGCGCACGGCGGCGGCAGAGGCGGAGGCGAGTCGGAGGACGACACGATGAACGACGCGATGGACGACGATGCCCGGATCGACGCCGCCATTCGGCGCGCGTTCACGCCACCGCCGCTGGATGCGATGGTCGCAGCCGCACTCGAAGGCCACCAGAGCGGCGGCCGACGTCGCTGGCCGTGGCTCGTCGCGGCCGCGCTGCTGATCGGTGCGATCGCTGCGATCGGATCGCTGACGTTCGGTCGTGATCGGGTCGACACGCACGTCGAAGCCGACGCATCGAAGGTCGTCGCCGAATGGGTCGACGCCTACCACGACGCCGTGGCGCGAGGTTTCGACGCGCCGGGGTGCTGCGATCCGTCGAGTTCGTTGAGCCGCCGTTGCCGCGAGCTGTTCTCGGCTGCGGTCGACGTCACGCCGGGCGCCGACGTCCGCGTCTGCGGCAGCTACTGCGGCAAGCCCGCAGGTGGCGCCGTCGCGATGCTCGCTCGCAGCGGCGACGAACCGATCTGCGTGTTCGTCCTGCCGCGCGCGCGTGCGCCGAAGCTGGCCGACGGTGTCGTCGACGGTGTTTCGATCCACCGCCGCGAGTTGGGCGAGCTCGTCGTGTTCGAGCTGTCGCGCGCGGCGACACCGCGACTGCTGCCGCGGATGTTCGTGCCCGAAGGCTGACCTGCGGGCTCGAACGTCCGCGACTCGCGTTCGATCGTTCAGCGGCGTCCGCCGACCGTCGTCCGGATGCCGCGCGTCGTCACGAGACCGAACGCGTTCGCCGTCGGGTCGAGCACCGTGAACTGCGTGTAGTAGTCGAAGTCGATCAGCGCCGTGTTGATCGGGATCGGCAGCGTGATCGAGGCGCCACCGAGGACCGTCGTCGTCACGCCGAGGCTGAGCAGGTTGTTGGTCCGCATCGCGCAGCCAGGCGCGCCGAGGATGCCGAGGTCGATCGGCAGCGGAATGCGATTCCAGCTCGTGTTCGACGTGCCGTAGGCCATGACCGCCGGCGAGCTTCGCCGCGCATTGCCGAGCGAGTAACGCACCGACTGACCGAGTTCGGGGACGCCGCTCGCGTCGTGCGTCGGCACGCCTTGGCTGCCGTTGCAACCCGAGCCGTAGCCGACCAGCGTGCCCGCGGTGTAGGTCCGCCAGGTCGACATCGCCGAACGCAGTTCTTCGCGCAGCACCTCGGCGGCGGCGAACTTCGCAGCGTCGATCGCGTTGGCCTCCGAACTGGCGCCGGCCACGAACGAACCGACCATGTACTCGCGGTACTGGATCCCGCCGTTGACGTAGGCCGGCATCCGGACGAAGCCGCCCCAGCAGCGATAGGCCAGACCTGCGACGCCGTAGCCGCCCTTCTTCGCGGCGATCATGAACTCGGAGCGGAACGCGGCGAGCTGTGCACTGGTCAGGCCCAACGAGCTGGACTCCGACTGCATGACCGGCCACAGCGCGCCTTCGGCGTAGCCGCCGCCTTCGTAGCCGTTCGCCATGATCTCGTAGAACTTCTCGCGCTGGTCGCCGAGGTAGCCGTTGACGACGCGTTCGTGCAGATGCGCGATGTCACGCAGCGTCGTCACGTTGGCCGGCGTGCCGCAACCGATGTGGTGGTTGACGACCGTGCTGTCCATTCCGAGCGCCGAGGCGCGGGAGTTCAGGCCCGAGAAGCCACCGAAGTTCGTCGTGATCGTGCGCGTCCGGTTGTTGTCGGAGCGATTCATCATCTGGCTCAGCACGCTCTCCAGCGGTTCGCTGACCGGCGTCGTCGTGCCACCCGGACAGCTGTCGGGGCCACCCGCCGTGTAGGTCGTGTAGTTCGTCGCCAGCGTCGTCTGGTTCAGCTGGACCGAGCGCATCGCCTGCAGGTGGTGCAGCGTCTTCAACGTGCTGGCCGGCTCGTGCTGGCGATCCCCGTTGATGTAGGCGAGGACCGAACCGTTCGCGCGCTTCAGGTAGACGCCGCTGTGGCCGTCGGTCGTGCCCCGCAGGATCTCGCTGATCCGTGTCGAGAGCGCGTTGCTGTTGTTGATGATCGCGACGTTGAAGCGTGTGCCGAGCAGCGTCGAGTACCGCTGGATGTCGTAGGCACGTCCACCGATCTGGCTCAGCAGGTCGGTCACGCCCCCCGCCGTCTGGCCGTAGTAGTGCCAGATCTTCTGACTGCCCCGCGCGATCATGACGACGTTGAAGTTCGTCCCGACGCGATCGAGGTCGTAGATGCGGGCGTTGTTCTGCGTCAGCAGCGTGCCGAGCGTCGTCGAATCGACACCGTAGTAGTAGGCCCAGCCGCGCGAGTCGGCGCCGGAGTTGCGGATCACGACGCACGCGCGATACGTCGTCGAGCCGAGCGTGTACTCCTCGAGGTCGACGATGCGGTTGCCCTGGTTGACGAGGTTCGTGATCGACGTCGTCGACGCGTTGTAGAGCCAGCCCCAGGTCTTCGCGTTCGCGCCGGTGTTCGCCACCATGATGCACGTGAAGCGTGGCGAGCCCGAGCCGTTGTCGACGACCTCGAGGTCGATCAGTCGCGCGTTGTTCTGGTTCAACGCCGACGAGATCGATGCCGCGTCCGCGCCGTAGTACCACCACCAGCCGATCGCATACGCGCCGGAGTTGGGGACCATCGTCACCGTGAATCGGTACGGGCTCGTCGCCTCGATCTCGATGTTCGTCAGTCGCCAGCCTTCGTTGATCAGCGTGTCGATCTGGGCGGCGGAGACGCCGGTGTTCCAGTACGTGCCGGTCGGTGTGTCGTTCTCGCGGTCGTCCTCCATCTGGGACGGCAGCGCGGTCGCGAACGCGAGGGCGGAGAGGAGGAGAGTCGGAAAGCAGGTCTGTTTCATGGGTTTCACTCGGGTCTGACTCCCGAGTGACCGCAGCACGCAGACCGAACGACGTCGCGGCGAATTTTTCTCGGGGCACCGGCGCCGCGGCACGCATCGGTCGATGCCAACGGCCGCGGCCGGCGAGCGAGCGTCGCCGCGGCCCTGCGA
>JAEYTU010000476.1 GCA_023433825.1 Planctomycetota bacterium | reverse complement strand
TCGTGACGTAGCCAGCCGGAGCGACCGGGTCGACGACGGCCGACTGGATGTGAACGGTGCCGATCGCGCTGGCCGGCACGGTCAGGTTCAAGAACGCGCGGCCGTTCGCGTCGGTCATCGCCGGGAGGACGACGACCGGGTTCGTCAGCAGCGCGCAGCCACCGGGCAGCGGCGCGTTGATCTTGACGCCGCCGAACAGGAACGCGATCGGCGACGAGACGCGCGCGTTGCCGACGCCCAGCGTGATCGGTCCACCGCCGGTCGTGTTGCTCGTCAGGTTCAGCACCGGCTTCGCGTTGTTCGTGCCGGGGCACGTGGTGCCGTAGCCGTAGTGAACGCGCGGGATGCTGAACGTCGCCACCGCGCCGGTCGCGACGTTGAAGCCGGTGCCCGAGTACGCGACGCCGGTGGCCGGTGCCCCCGTGATGACGTCGAGGAACAGCGCGCCGGCAGCGTTGGCGCCCGGATGCGTGAAGTGCACCGCGAGGTCACCGCCGGTGTACGGGTAGACGTCCTGGAAGTCGAAGAACAGCGTGTTCGTGAACGGGTGCGGCGCCGGCGACGTCGTCGTGTAGGTGCCAGCGGTCACCAGCAGCAGCCCGTCTCGTACCTGGGTCGGCGTTCCTGCGAAGTTCGTCGCGAACGTCGTGGTCCAAGTGGCGAGTGGCGCTGCGGCTCCGAGCCGGACTTCGTAGTCGGCCCAGGTCATGTCCGCCGCCGGCCACGCGGCCGCCTGAGCGGAGTACGCGCGGAACGACAGACCGGTGATGACCGAACCTTGCGGGATCGCTGCGAGTTCCGACGCCGGCAAGCCGAGCATGTACGTGCGCGGGTTGTTGAGGTCGCGAGTCAGCGTGTTGAGACCGCCACCGGTCGAGACGTTCGCGCTCGACGCGGGAACGACGACCGACTGCGCCTGCAGCGCCGCGACGGTCGCGAAGATCGACAGAGCAAACTTCGTTGCGTGGGACATGAACCTTGGTGTCCTGAGGAATCGAGTTGAGGGGTGAGCGCCGCCCGGAACGGGAGGCGCGGGTGCGGGAATCTACCCAAACTCCGGCGCGACTGGCTCAGGCGAGTTGCCACGGTCCGTCCGTGCCAACTCACCGCGCCGTCAGCGACACCCCATTGCTCGCCGTGAACCCGCCGACAGCCTCCGCGTCGACGATCAACGCCTGCATCTGCGCCGTCCCGCGCACGTCGACCGGCACCGTCAATGCCAACGCGTGCCGCCCATTGGCGTCGGTCGTTGCCGGCACCGTGACGAGCAGGTTCGTCAGCAGCAGACATCCGCCCGGCAGCGCGTCGGCGCGGCGCTCCGAGCCGAACGCATAGACCATCGCCGCGCGCGGCCGCGCATTGCCGACGGCAACCCGCGCGGCGCCGCCGCCGACCGTGTCGTTCGTCAAGTTCAGCACCGGCTTTGCGTCGTTCGTACCCGGACACGTCGTTCCGTAGCCGTAGTGCAGCCGCGGAATCGCGAACGACGTCGCCACGCCGGTCGTCGCCGGGAACGCCGTCGCCGTGTACCCGATCCCGGTCGTGACGTTCGACGCGATCGTGTCGAGGAACAGCGCACCCGACCCGTCCGATCCCGGATGCGCGAACGCGATCGCCAGATCCCCGCCGGCGAACGGGACGACGTCCTGAAAGTCGAAGAAGAACGCGCCCCACGGGTTCGGGACGACGCCGGGCAACAGCGTGCTCGCCGAGAACGAACCGCGCTCGATCGTCATCCCGCCGTCGCGCGCGAGTGCCGGCGTCCCGACGAAGTTGTCGGCCAGCGTCGTCGTCCACTGCCGCAGCGGCTTCGCGGCGCCGATCCGGATCTCGTAGTCGGAGAACGTCAGATCCATCGCCGGCCACGTCGTCGGATTCGCCGTCGTGATGCTGGCGCGGAACGAGATCCCGGTCAGCACGGCGCCGGCCGGAAGCCCAGCCAACGCGGCCGCCGGAAGGCCCATCTGATAGGTCCGCGGGTTGTTGGCGTCGCGCACGAGCGTGTTCGCGCTGCCGGTGCCGCGCGCGTTCGCCGCCGACGCCGGCACGACGACCGACTGCGCGGCGCAGGCGAGCGCCAGGGCGAATGTCAGCACCGTCCCGAGCGCGACGCTGCGCGCGACGGCGACGAGGAGTTCGGGAGCGGCGGACGACCCGCGCGGGACGACGGCGATCTTCGATTCGACCATGACCCGCCGACGGTGCGGGCGCGCATGTGCCGCAGACGAATGGACCGTGAAGGTTCAGGACGGCGACGGCGACGGCGACGCCGCCCCGGCATCGCCGAGGCGCCGATACAGCCACGCGCGGGCGAACGCCCATTCGCGCCGGACCGTCCGCACCGAGATCTCCAGCACGCGGGCCGTCTGTTCCTCGTCGAGTCCGGCGAAGAACCGCATCCGAACGACGGCGGCTGCGCGCGGGGCGTCGGCTTCGAGGGCGCGAATCGCGTCGTCGACGGCCAGCACCTCGTCGAGGCGCGCCGTGCGCGCGACTTCGACGACGTCGAGCGGCATCCGCGCGAGCCGCCCGAACCGCTTGCCGGCGTTCCGGCGCCGCGCGTGGTCGATCAGGATCCGGCGCATGGCCTCGGCGGCGGCGCCGTAGAACGCGCGCGGCTCGTCGCGGACTCCGTCGAGCCGGTCGCGCAGCGCCAGCCATGCCTCGTGGACGAGGGCCGTCGCCTGCAGCGTGTGGTCGGCGCGCTCGTCGGCGAGTTGGCGCCGCGCGAGAACTCGCAACTGCGCGTGGACGCTCTGCAGCATCGCGTCGTCTGGTGTGTTCATCGCCCGCCGCTCCGGCGCGCGTCGGCTGACGTGCCGGCCTCGCCGGCCTCGCCGTTTCCCGTCGCCGCCTCCGCCGCCGCGAGTCGCTGCAGTGCGACACGCCGCCGCGACGGCTGCGACGGAACGTCGAGCGCCGCCGCCGCCGCGCGCCAGATCGTCCGCGCAGCTTCGCCGCGACCGAGCGCCGCCAGCACGTCGCCGTGGTCGATCTGCAGATTCGCGACGCGCGTCGCCGCCGGCCCCGGAAGCTCGCCCGCCAGTTCGATCGCCTCTGCGAACGCGGCGTCGGCTTCCGCCATTCGTCCGGCGTCGCGCAGCAGTCGCGCGAACGCTGCGATCGCACGCAGGAACTCTTCGCTGCGCGCGTCGCCGCGGCGACGGATCGCCAACCCCTCGGTCCGCGCGGCAATCGCCTCGTCGTGCCGCCGAAGGTCCGCGAGCAGCACCGCGTGTGCGTCGAGCGCGCGGGCCACGAGTGCGTGATCGCGCCCGTGCGCCTTGCGGCGGTGCCCGACGGCTTCGCGCAGCAGTGGCTCGGCGTCGTCGAACCGGCGCATGCGGCGCAGCGTCGCTGCGAGATTCGTCTTCGTCATCGCGACGACCGGGGTGTCCGCGGCGCCGAGCGCTTCGAACTGCGCCAGCGCGTCGCGGTAGAGCGCCTCGGCTTCGTCGTGCCGTCCGGCCGCGGCGGCGACCATGCCGCGCACGTTGCGAACGACGGCCAGGCTGCGGTCGGGACCGGGGCCGAGATCGGCGGCGAGCGCCTCGGCGTCGTCGAGGTGCTGCTGCGCCGTCGTCAGGTCGCCGCGATGGCGGTACAGGTCGCCGAGCGCCGCGGCCGCGTCGACGGCGAGTCGTCGCGACGGCGCACCCAACGCGAGCGCGATCCGGAGCGCGCGTTCCATCGGCGCGATCGCGCCCGCGTAGTCACCGGTGTCGTGCAGCCACCAGCCGAAGTGCCACGACGCGTCCGCGACGGCGTGATCCTCGACGCCGGTCGCCTCGGTCAGCGCCAACGCGCGGCGCAGGTGGGGCGCGGCGCGGTCGATGAGTCCGAGATTCCGATACGCACTGCCGATCGTCAGCCGCAGCGAGGCCTCCTCGGCCGGGTCCGCCAGCGTGTCGCGGTCGAGTTGCCCGGCCATGTCGTCGAGCAGTTGCGCGACCGTGTAGTCGGCACCGTGGCCGGCGTGCGGATCGGCGCTGCTCAGCGCGCGCTGCAGCCGATGCAGTCGGCGCTCGGCGAGATCGGCCGCCGCCTGCGCTTCCGCGCGCGCGGTCAGCGCATCGCGAAACCCGACGGCCGCCGCGATCGCGCCGCCGACGATGGCGACCAGGACGACGATCGCCGCGGCGACCGAACGTTTGCGACGGCGCGCGAACTTGACCGCGCGGTACCGGAAACCCGGCGGCCGCGCCTCGACCGGCCGGTCGTCGAGATGGCGCTGAATGTCGTCGGCGAGCGCGCGCGCGGAGCAGTACCGACGTTCGCGGTCCTTCTCCAACGCGCGAAGGACGATCCAGTCGACGTCGCCACGCAGCGTCGCGAGCAGCGTCTCGACATCGGTCCCGCGGCGCGCGGCGATTCGACGCGCGCGCGCGCCGAGTTCGGCGACTCGGCGGCTCGGCCGCACGACGTCGACTTCGCGAACCTGGCGAAGCGTCTCCAACGGATCCGGATCGCGACGGAACGGCGGGACGCCGGTGACCAGTTCGTAGAGCAGCACACCGAGCCCGTAGACGTCGGCGCGAACGTCGACGTCGACGCCGCCGCGCAGCGCCTGCTCGGGTGCCATCGACTCCGGAGTTCCGACGAGTTGGCTCGGCACGGTCGACGGCTCGATCCCGTCGCCGCGCGCCGCCTTCGCGATCCCGAAGTCGATGACCTTCGGCGTCGGTGTGCCGTCGCCGTCGGCGACGAGGACGTTGTTCGGCTTCAGATCGCGGTGGATCACGCCGCGTCCGTGCGCGTGCTCGACGGCCAAGCAGACCTGTCGCATCAACTTCAGTCGATCGCGAAGCGTCGCGCGCCGGCGGTCGCAGTGCTTCGTGATCGGCCGCCCGTGCACGAGCTCCATGACGAAGTACGGGCGCGCACACGGCGTCGTGCCGGCGTCGAACACCTTCGCGATGTGCGGATGATCCATCCACGCCAGCGCTTGACGTTCGACTTGGAAACGCGCGACGACCTGCCGCGTGTCCATCCCGGCCTTCAGGATCTTCAACGCGACGTCGCGCCGCAGCGGTTGTTGCTGCTCGGCGCGCCAGACGACGCCGAAGCCGCCTTCGCCGAGCGGTTCGCGAAGGACGTAGCGGTCGATGACGGTGCCCGGCTGCTCGCCGACGCCAGGCTCCGGAAGAAACCCTTCCGCCGCCTCGTAGGCGCGCAGCAGATCCGCGACCTCGAACTGCAGCGCGGCGTCGTCGCCACACGCATCGGCGACGAATGCGGCCCGATCCCGGCGCTCCCGTTCGAGAGCGCGGTGGAACAGGTCCTGCACGAGTTCGGCGCGTCGCATGGTCTTGCTCGCGAGCGTCCCGGGGGGTCTCGGTCGAACGCCCGCGGGCGGGGGTTCTACCCGAACCGTCGTCACGTCGTGCGCGCGCGGCATCGTCGGCTCAGCAGAACGCGGCCGCGATCGACTCGACGCGTCGACAACCCTCGGGGCTGATCTCGCCGAGCGTTCTGAGGAACTTCGGGTGCGTCATCCCGCTGCCGAGGAACGTCCACCGCATCGCCTGATGCTGGACGGCGCGGAACTCTTCGCGCTGCGCGTCGGTCAGGGTCCGGCCCGTCGCACGTTCGAGCGAGGCGATGTCCAGATCGACCTGCTGCTCGAGGCCGCCGTCGAGAAGTTCGCCGATCTGCAGGTAGCCGTCGACGGCCGCGTCGCACTGCGCCGGCGTCAGCTCGGCCGCCAGCGCGAGCACGATGTTCGTGTCGAGCTTCGCGTGCTGCGCCTCCTCGATCCATCGCGGCCCTCGTCGGGCCTCCGCCCACGGGAGTTCGCTGTCGCGAACTCCCTGAGCTTCGGGCCGCGATGGATGCGTGCTGGCTGGGGCCCCCGTGCTGCTTGCGCGAACACGCTCGGATGGGTGCAGCCGTGGAACGTCCGACGACTCCCCACACGCCAGGCAACGAAGCGCAGCACTTGCGGCCCAATGGTGCTCGAGCAGCCGCTGGAACTGCGTGTCGATCCCTTGGTCGTCGCGGATCGAGTCGAGGTAGTGGCGCTGCGTCATCCACTCGATCTGCAGGATCGCCAGCCCGACGGCCAGCGGCTCGTGCGCGAGCACGGCCTTCGCGATCGCCTCGGCCGGGCCGATCGTTTCGCATCGCGAACCGAAGCCGGCCTCGAACGCCGCACGAAAGCGGCGGAACAGGTCGATGTGCTTCGCTTCCTCGGTGGCGAACTGCAGCAGCGCGCGCGTTCGCTCGTCGTTCGCGTGGACCTGCGGTCGCGCATGGTCGAGCACGAACGGCAGGATGAACTCCTCGGCGAGTCCGAACGTGCACAAGTAGCCGAAGCCGCGGATCTGGTTCAGCGCGAGGCGTTCGCGATCGTCGAGGAACGCGAGCGGACGCGTGCGCGCGAACGTCTCCGGGAGGAACGGCTTGCGGAAGTCGAGCGGCTTGTCGTCACCGATCAGGTCCTCGACGCGCCAGTTCCCCTTCAGGGAGGCGTCGAGGACATCGGCGTAGGCGTACGGAATCGTGGTCGTGGTCATCGGTCGATGCGGTGGGAGTCGGCGCCGCGACGTGCGGACGCGCCGGGACCCGGTGCTCGGGGCCGATGACTTCGGCGCAAGCGGTCGCGCCGACAGGCCAGAGATTTCGTGCGTTCGTCGGTGTTCGTCGGCTCGCGCGCAGCCGCTCAGAGCGTGATCGAGATCCCCTGCGAGGCGTGGATGCACGGACCGATCGGTGGCATGCAGACGCCGGCTTCCTGTGCGCAGATCCGCAGCCCGCGCAGCGAGGCGTCGTTCGGGATCGGCAGCGCGAACCGGAAGCCGCCGGTCTGCGCGACGCCGGTCAGCGGCCAGACGAACGCCGGATCGACGAACAGCAGGCAGGGCGCTTGCGTCGGGCCGCAGAAGCCGCCGTTGCCGAACGGGCCGCGAATCGGAACCGCCTGCGGGAGGCAGCCACCGACGAGGAGTGCCGCCGCCGACGCCGTGCACGGGACGATCGCATCGACGGCGAACGCGGCGTTGCCGATCGTCGGCGCGCCGACACAGGCGATCCGCGGAATGCCGAACGGGGTCGACGTTCCGCAGCCG
>JAEYTU010000446.1 GCA_023433825.1 Planctomycetota bacterium | reverse complement strand
AGCCGTAGCTCGCGCAGACGGCGACGGCGACGAACGAGCGACGCCGCGCGTCGAGCGGGACGGCGAGCCAGACCAGCGCGCCGAGCACGAAGTAGATGCCGACGTGGGCGCCGTTGTGCAGCCAACTGCGCATCGGCGAGACCGGGACGCCACCACCCTCCCGCGACGACGCGACCCAGATCAGACCGCCCCACATCGCGACGGCGGCGAGGCGGGCGGCGATCGGGAGGCGTTCGTAGGCGAAGGACAGTCGTCCGAGCCGTTCGATCACGGACCGTCACCGAGCAATCGCCCGTGCAAGTGCAACCCACCGCCACTCGCGTGCTCGATCGTCAAGTCGGTCAACAGCGTCGCGACGAGGTACAGCCCGCGTCCGCGCTCGCTCTCCGGCGGCGGAACGTCGCCACCACGCGACGCCGTCAGCGCCGCCGCGAGGCCGTCGACGATCGCGCCGGGCACCTCGGGATCGACGTAGTCGACGAGGACGTCGGCCGCGTCGACGACGAGCCGAACGACGAGCGGTGGGAACGTCGTCCGATACGCGATCCCGTGCTCGATCGAGTTGCTGACGACCTCGTCGAGGACCAGCAGCGCCATCTCCGTCGTCGCGGCCGTGACCCCGCGCTCACCGAGTCCGTCGCGGACCGCACGGCGCATCAACCGCAAGTTCTGCAACTCCGGTTTGACCTCGACTCGCAGCGGCTCGGCGCGGTCGGTCACGCGACGCCCTCGACGAGCATCGACAGGTCCAGCGCCGGCGCCGAGTGCGTCAGCGCGCCGATCGAGATCCGGTCGACGCCGCAGGCTGCGAACGCCGCGACGGTCGCGAGCGTGACGCCGCCCGATGCCTCGGTCTCGACGAGTCGTCCCTGCCGCTCGGCTTCCGCGCGGACGGCGGCCACCGCCGCTCGCAGTTCGGGCCCCGGTGCGAAGTTGTCGAGCAGAACGACACCGGCGCCCCCCGCCACGGCGAGGACGGCTTCGTCGAGCGTGCGCGCCTCGGCGACGACCGGTGCCGTCTGTCCTTCGGCGCGCGCGCCGGCGACGGCGCGCTCGACGACCTCGCGGTAGCCCATCCCGGCGAGCGCGAAGTGGTTCTCCTTCAGCAGCACTTGATCGAACAGTCCGATCCGGTGGTTCGTCCCGCCGCCGGTCGCGACCGCGTACTTCTCGAACACGCGCAACCCGGGCGTCGTCTTCCGTGTGTCGAGGATCCGACTCGTCGTGCCGCGGACCGAGGCGACGAAGGCGTGCGTCATCGTCGCGACGCCGGACAGCCGCTGCAGGAAGTTCAGCGCCGTGCGTTCCGCGGCCAGCAGCGACGCGGCGCGACCTTCGACCGTCAGCACGACGTCTCCGGAGTCCAGCACGTCGCCGTCGGCGCGACGCGGGTCGGCGGCGACGTCGGCGTCGAGCATCCGAAACGTCTCGATCGCGATCTCGATCCCACACAACACGCCTGGGCGCCGCGCGAGAAGACGGGCCGATCCCTGGCGGTCGGGCGCGACCGTGAAACGCGTCGTGCAGTCACCGCTGGTACCGAGGTCCTCGTCCAACGCACGGCGCACGGTCTCGCGCACCTGCCCAAGGTCCAGTTCCATGCGGCCGCGGACAGTAGCAAAAGTCCGCCCGCACCGTCGAACGCCGAACGCGCGGATCGCACGACTTCAGTCGTCGGGAATCGCGACGAGTGGTGCCAAGCGTTCGACCGTGATCGGCCCGATCCCGTCGACCGCTGCAAGGTCAGCTACCTCGCGAAACGGGCCGTGCCGCACCCGATGCAGAACGATCGCCCGCGCGCGCGTCGGACCGATGCCGTCGAGCAACGCGAGTTCTCCGGCGCGCGCGCGATTCGGGTCGAGGCGGATCGGCTCCGGCCACGGCGTCGGACGCGCGCGTCGCAGTTCGGCGTGCGCGGCCACCAGCAGTGACTTCAACCCCATCGCGAACACGAGCCAGAACCAGACGACGACGAGCCGCAGACGGCGTGAGCGCAGTTGCCGTGGCGGAACGTCGGACGGAGGCGGCGTTGGCGTTGGCGTTGGCGTCGCCGCGGGTGCCGCCGGGGTCGCCGAAGGACCGACGGCGTCCGCCTCGGCGCTGCGGTGTCGACGCCGGCGTCGGGCGCCGTTCGCGGCACGCTTGCGCGACGGTGCTGCTCCATCGTCTGGACCGGTCGATGGGTCCTGCGCGTCGGCCATGGCGGTCTCGCTGCGGCGAATCGGAATCGGCGACCGGCGACCGGCGACCGGCGTCACGCGACGCCTCGGACCTCGCCGATCTCGGATCCCTGTGCCCGGAGTGGCGCCAAGGGGTCGCGCGAATCCGACACCGAATTCGCGCGGCCGCGACCGCGCGATCAACCGTCTTGCGGATGCGCGGTGCCGAACGCCGCGACTTCCTCGCGCGCGATCCGCGAAGCGCCCGCAGCGGTCCGCAGCCGACCGACGTCGTCGAGCATTCCACCGGACGCGGCGTCGTTCGCCGGCTCGGCGTCGACCGGCGCCAACTGCGGACCGGCCGGGCGCTCGATCCCGTAACCGGCGAGCACGTCCTCGCCGCAGACCAGCGTCAGGTAACGCCGGGCGATCGTGTCGAACGCAGCCGCCAGATCGAACAGGCTCAGGATCGGCGTGCGCGATCGGCTCGCCGCGAGACCCGGCACGAGCACGCGCAGTTGATCCCGTTCGACGAGCAGTTCGGCCAGCAGTTCGTTCTCGTACAGGAACCGTCGCGAGTACCGATCGCCCTGGACCTGCAACGTCGGCTCGAGCTTCCGAATCCACGCGAGCAGCGTCGTGCAGAACGTTCGCGTCGTCGGGTCCGCCAGCCCGGCCGGCGCCTCGAACGAATGCTCGTCACCGGCTGCGGCCGGGCCGAGCAGCGGCACGACGCCGATCCGCAGCAGCCCGCCGACCGTGAAGCCACGGAACTGATAGAGCTCCATCCCAGGCAGCGCCGTCACGCGCAGCCGTTCGATCTGCGGCGCCGGCAGATCGAAACCGACGACGAAGATCCGCGGCGCGCGACCCCTTTCGACCCCTCCGAGCCACAGGCTCTGCAACAGGAGGTCGCGATGTTCTGCGAACCAGCGTTCCGACGTCAGCGAGCGGCGGACGAAGTCCGGCTCGGCGTCGGGCAACCAGAGGAACAACAACACCGGGTGGCCGTTGGCGTCGCGCGCCAGCGCATCCACCCGGACGCCGTCCTCGGTGCACACGTCCTCGTGCACGATGACCAAGCCTCGCTCGATGCGATCGACGTGGTCGACGACCAAGCTCCACAGCGCTTCGCGCGTGCGGGGCAGCGTGGGTCCGGAGATCATCTCGCCCTCCCTGACGTTCAGCGTCGCGGCGACAGACGTCGCGACTTCGGTGACGCTGACGGTTGGTGTTGCCGCCAGCGATCGGATCGACCGCATCATGGCGCACACACCCGCGACGCTGACCACGGCGCGGTTCGACCGGCGCCGCCACGATTGGCGGCGGATTAGAGGTGCGTCCCCGACGGATTACAAGCCATGCCATTCGCGTCGAGTCGGCGCGATTCGACCCGTGCCAACGCAACTGCAAGGGCATCCGACGCGTCCTTCGGGGTCGGCGCGACGGCGAGCCCGAGCTGCCGGCGGGCCAGTTCGGCCACGGCCTCCTTCGTCGCGCCGCCATGTCCGGTCACGGTCCGTTTGACCCGCGCCGGCGCGAACTGGAACACCGGAACCCCCGCTCGCCGCACCTCGGCCAGGATCACGCCGCGCGCCTCCCCGATCCGGAGCGCCGCTTGGACGCTCTTGCCGAAGAACGCCTCCTCCAACGCGACCTCGTTCGGCGCCAGTCGGACGAGCAGCGCGGCGATCTGTTCGGCGAGGTCGAGCAGTCGATCCGGCAGCGGCGCAGTCCGCTTGCCGAGTCGCAGCGCACCCGCCTCGACGACCGAGACCCGACCAGCTCCCACTCCGCCGCCGCCGACGCCGAAGCCACCAGATGCGCCGTGGACGACGTTCGCGACGCGATGCGCGATCGGCAGACGGTCGGCCGCGACGACGCGAGACGTCGCGCCGAGTTCGAGACAACCGAAACCGACGACCCACGTGCCGGGGTCGATGCCGAGGATCCGCATTCCGAGAACCGCCCGAGAACGAAGCACGGCGGATGCTACCGCTCACCACCGACATCGCACCGTCGGAATGGCGCACCGACGAACGCTCGCGCAGACTGCCGCCGTGAAAGTCGCGATGCTCGTCCTGGCCTCGGGCCGTGGCAGTCGGTTCGGCGGTCCGATCCCGAAGGTCTACGTCGACATCGCCGGCACGACCGTCCTCGAGCGCAGCATCCAGCGCCTCGCGCGACTGGTCGACGATCCCGCGGACAGCCGCGAGATCGTGCTCGCCGTGCACCCCGACGATCGCGACACGCTGCTCGCGCCACTGCTGCCACGACTGCGCGCCGCCGGGCTCGACCGCGTCGTCGACGGCGGCGCCACGCGCCAACAGTCGATGCGGCGCGCGTTCGCGGCGTGCAGCGGCGAACTCGTCCTCGTGCACGACGCGGCGCGGCCGTTCTTCCCGCTCGGCGCGACGCGCGAAGCGCTGCGAATCGCGGCCGCCGAGGGCGCCGCCGTGCTCGCCGTGCCGGTCGCCGACACGTTGAAGGCCGTCGACGCCGACGGTCGCGTCGTCGCGACCCGGGATCGGACCGGTCTCTTCGCCGCGCAGACGCCACAGGTACTGCGGCGCGACGTCCTCGAAGCGGCACTCGCGCGCGCCGACGCCGACGGATTCGAGGCGACCGACGACGTCGCACTGGCCGAGCACGCCGGCTTTCCGGTGCGCGTCGTCGTCAGCACGTCGCGCAACGTCAAGCTGACGCGCGCCGAAGACCTGCCGCTCGCGGAATGGCTCGCGACGCAGCCCCTCGACGGTTAGGAAGGCCGCCTCGCGAAGATGATCGAACGCCTCGCCATCGGACTCGGAATCGACTTGCACCGCCTCGAGGCGGGGCGCCCGTGCCGGCTCGGCGGCATCGACATTCCGTCGTCGACCGGACCGGTCGGGCACAGCGACGGCGACGCGATCCTGCATGCCGCCTGCGATGCCGTGCTCGGTGCCGCGGGGCTCGACGATCTCGGCACGCTGTTCTCCGATCGGGATCCGCGCAATGCCGGTCGCGACTCGGGCGACTTCTGCGCCGAAGCGATGCGCCGACTCGCCGAAACCGGCGCGCGCGTGCTGTCGCTCGACGTCGTCGTCGAGTGCGAACGGCCGAAGCTCGCGCCGCATCGTCCGGCGATCCGCGCGTCGATCGCACGCCACTTCGGACTGACGCCCGATCGTGTCAACGTGAAGGGCAAGACCGGCGAACAGGTCGACGCCGTCGGACGCGGCGAGGCACTGCGCGCCACCGTCGTCGCGCTGGTCGAGCGCGCACCGTGACGACGCCCGCGTTCGATCCGCATGCCGAACGCCGCCGGCTCGCCGAGGACGCGGCGCGCCACCACAACTGGAAGCGGTTCGGCACGTACCTCGGCGACCGTCAATGGGGCACCGTTCGCGAGGACTACTCACCGGACGGCAACGCGTGGGGCTACCTGCCGCACGATCACGCCCGCAGCCGCGCCTACCGGTTCGGCGAGGACGGGTTGTTCGGACTCAGCGATCGGCAGGGCCGCCTGTGCTTCGCCTTCGCACTCTGGAACGGCGTCGACCCGATCCTGAAGGAACGTCTGTTCGGATTGACCGGTCCCGAGGGCAACCACGGCGAGGACGTCAAGGAGGTCTATCACCACCTCGACGCGACCCCGACGCACTCGTACCAACGGGCGCTCTACAAGTACCCACAGCGCGAGTACCCGTACGACGACCTCGTCGAACGCAACCGCACGCGCGGCCTCGACGAGCCGGAGTACGAACTGCTCGACACCGACGCCTTCGACGACGACCGCTACTTCGACGTCGTGTTCGAGTACGCGAAGGCTGGTCCCGAGGACGTGTTGATCCGGCTGACGGTTCACAACCGCGGTGATCGCGCGGCGCAGCTGCACGTGTTGCCGTCGCTGTGGTTCCGCAACACGTGGGCGTGGGGTCGGACCGGGGAAGGCCACACGTCGCAACCGGAGATCTCGGCGCAGAGCGCGACCCACCTGCTCGCCGAGCACTCGACACTCGGCCGCTTCGCGTTGCACTGCGAGTCCGCCGGCGACGGGACTTTGTTCACCGACAACGAGACGAACTTCCAACGGCTCTACGGCAGTCCGAACCGGACGCCGTACGTGAAGGACGCGTTCCACCGGCGCGTCGTCGAAGGGGTCACGACCGCAGTGCGGCCGGAGCCGTACGGGACGAAGGCTGCGTTCTGGCACCGATTCACGGTCGACGCCGGCGCGAGCGTCGTGCTGCGGCTGCGGCTGCGCGCCACGGCGTTCGACGACGAGCCGCCGTTCGGCGACGAGTTCGATGCGACGTTCGCGGTCCGAATGCGCGAGAGCGACGCGTTCTGGGCCTCGCACACGACTCCCGAGATGACGGCGGAGGAAGTTCGCATCGGACGCCAGGCGATGGCGGGTCTCTTGTGGTCGAAGGCCTTCTACCACTACGCCGTCGACGAGTGGTTGTCCGGCGACCCGACGCAACCCGCCCCGCCGGACGGACGCGCGCAGGCGCGCAATCACGACTGGCGGCATCTGTACGCGCGCGACGTGCTGTCGCTTCCGGACAAGTGGGAGTACCCGTGGTTCGCGGCGTGGGACACGGCGTTCCACATGATCCCGTTCGCGCGGATCGATCCCGAGTTCGCGAAGGAGCAACTGCTGCTGTTCCTGCGCGAGTGGTACATGCACCCGAACGGGCAGGTGCCGGCCTACGAGTTCGCGTTCGGCGACGTCAATCCACCGGTGCACGCGTGGGCATGTTGGCGCGTCTACAAGATCACCGGGACACGCGGGCAACGCGACGTCGCGTTCCTCGCGCGCGCGTTCCACAAGCTGCTGATCAACTTCACGTGGTGGATCAACCGCAAGGACGTCGCCGGTCATCACGTGTTCTCGGGCGGCTTCCTCGGGCTCGACAACATCGGCGTCTTCGATCGCAATCGCCCGTTGCCCGGCGACGCAGCGCTGCAGCAGGCCGACGGCACGGCGTGGATGGCGTTCTATTGCGCGACGATGCTGTCGATGGCGCTCGAACTCGCGCACCACGACCGCACCTACTCGGACGTCGCGTCGAAGTTCTTCGAGCACTTCGTCGCGATCGCCGATGCGATGAATCGGCTCGGCGGCAGTGGCCTGTGGTCCGAGGACGACGGCTTCTACTACGACCAGATCACGGTCGACGGCGAGCCGCCGATGCCGCTGAAGGTCCGCTCGATCGTCGGCCTGATGCCGTTGATCGCCGTCGAAGTGCTCGAGCACGACGTCCTCGCCGAGTTGCCTGACTTCCGCAAGCGGATGCAGTGGCTGCTCGACAACCGCCCCGACCTCGCGCACGTCGTCACGTCCGGTTCCGAGTACGGCCGTCACGACCGACTGCTGTCGATCGCATCGCGGCAGCGTCTCGAACGCGTGCTCGGCTACCTGTTCGACGAAGCCGAGTTCCTGTCGCCATTCGGCGTGCGCTCGCTGTCGAAGGCCCACACGACGCAACCGTTCACGTTCACGCTGCACGGCGAGACGCACGAGGTCGCGTACGAGCCCGGCGAGTCGCGTTCGCGGATGTTCGGCGGCAACTCGAACTGGCGCGGTCCGGTCTGGTTTCCGATCAACTTCCTGCTGATCGAGGCGCTGGAGCGCTACCACCACTTCTACGGCGACGCGCTGACCGTCGAGATCCCGAAGGGCAGCGGTCGTCGGTGCAACCTGCGCGAGGCGGCCGACGACCTGAACCGACGCCTGACGGCACTGTTCAACGCCGACGACCACGGTGTGCGTCCGTGTCACGGCGACAACCGTCGGTACGCCGCAGACCCGCACTTCCGCGAGCTGATCTCGTTCCACGAGTACTTCCACGGCGACGACGGGCGCGGACTCGGGGCGTCGCACCAGACCGGCTGGACGGCGCTGGTCGCCGTCTGCCTGCACAAGCTCGCACGCACGCGATCGTGCGAGCTGCCCCCATGAACCCGAGACAGTGAGTCCGAGATGACGACGACACGCGAATACTTGGAGGCCGACGGTCTCGGCGGCTTCGCGTCGGCGACGCACGGTGGAATGCGCCAGCGCCGCTACCACGGCGTGCTGCTCGCGTCGACACGCCCGCCGACCGAACGGTTCCTGCTCGTCGCCGCGCTCGACGTCGAATGGCGGAACGGCCGCGAACGCGCGGCGCTGTCGACGCACGAGTTCGAGCCCGGCGTCCTGCACCCCGACGGCGTCCGCCGGATGGAAGCGTTCACCGACGACCCGTGGCCGCAGTGGACGTTCCGGCTGCCGGACGGAACGACGCTGACGCAGGAACTGTTCGTCGTCCGCGGTGCGCCGCTGACGTTCGTCCGCTTCCGCGGCGCGAACCGCGGCCAGCTCGTCGTGCGGCCGCTGCTCGCCGGCCGCGACCTGCACACGCTGCACCACGAGAACTCGGCGATCGACCTCGGCGCCGAGCCGGCACCGGGCGGCGTCCGCCACACGCTCTATCCCGGCGTCCCGCCGATCCGCGTCGCCGCGAACGGCACCTACCGCCACGCGCCGGACTGGTACCGGCAGTTCCGGCTGCGGATGGAGATCGAGCGCGGCTTCGACGGCGTCGAGGACCTGGCGACGCCGGGCGAATGGACGTTCGACCTCGCGCGCGGTCCGGCCGTGCTCGCGTTCGGTGCCGAGATCGCCTCGACACCGCTCCCCGACCTCAGCGACGTCACGACCGCGTTCCGCGACGCCGCCGCCGCCGAGCACGTCCGGCGCACGGCGATCGACGACCCACTCGCCCGCGCCGCGACGGCCTACGTCGTCCGCCGTGACGAAGGCGACGATCGTCGCCGGCTACCCGTGGTTCACCGACTGGGGTCGTGACACGTTCATCGCGATGCGCGGCCTGTGCCTCACGACCGGCCGCATCGACGACGCGCGCGCGATCCTGCTGCGCTGGGCGAGCGCCGTCGACGACGGCCTGCTGCCGAATCGCTACCCCGACAAGGGCGAACGCCCCGACGACAACGCCGTCGACGCCTCGCTGTGGTTCGTCGTCGCCGTGCACGACCTGCTCGCCGCGACCAAGCTGCCTGCCGGCGAACGCGCACGCCTCGCCGCCGCGGTGACCGCGATCGTGTCCGGCTACGAACGCAGCACGCGCCACGGGATCGGGATGGACACCACCGACGCACTGCTGCGCGCCGGTGTCGAAGGCCTGCAACTGACGTGGATGGACGCCAAGATCGGCACCCACGTCGTCACGCCGCGGATCGGCAAGCCGGTCGAGGTGCAGGCGCTGTGGGTCAACGCGCTGCGGATCGCCGGTGAACTCGCCGGGCCGGGTGACGTCCGCACGCGCTGGACAGCCCTCGCCGATCGCGCGACGGCGTCGTTTCGCAAGCGCTTCACCGGCGGCGTCGACGGCGGTCTCGTCGACGTCGTCGACGACGACGGCGTGCTCGGCGCCGTCGATCGCAGTGTCCGCGGCAATCAGGTTCTCGCCGTCGGCGGACTGCCGTTCGCGCTCGTCGACGGCGACGTCGCGAGGCGCGTCGTCGACGTCGTCGAACGCCGCCTCTGGACGCCACTCGGACTCCGCTCCCTCGACCCCGCCGATCCGCGCTACGTCGGTCGCTACGACGGCGACCCGGGCACGCGCGACCGCGCCTACCACATGGGGACCGCGTGGGGCTGGCAGCTCGGACCGTTCGTCGATGCATGGCGAAGGGTCCACGGCGACTCGGCGTCGACGCGCGCGACCGCTCGCGAGCGATTCCTGGCGCCGCTGCTCGCTCACGCCGCGACGCACGGCGGCCACCTGCCCGAGATCGCCGACGGCGACCTGCCGCAGTCCCCGCGCGGGTGTCCGTTCCAGGCCTGGAGTGTCGGCGAGGCCCTGCGGATCCAGGCGTGGCTCCGCGAGCCGTCGAACTGAGGCCATCGAGAGAGTCGACGCCGATCGCCCGGAATCGGGGTAGGTTCGAGCCATCCACGGAACTCGTGCAGGCGTCCCCCCGTCCTCACGCTCGTTTCGAACCAACGGTGAGCCGACGCGCGATTCCGACGACCGTTCGGATCGCGTCCCCGTCCCCGTCCCTGTCCCCTGTCCCCCGTCCCACCGGCTCCCCCGAGTCCGACGTCCGAAGAGTCTCCCGACATGCGCATCCTCTCCCTCGTTGCCGCCCTCTCGATCCTTCCGAGCGCGATCGCCGCGCAGAACTTCGTCACGAACGGCGACTTCGCCGCCGGCCTGACCGGCTGGACCGAGACCGGCTTCTCCGTCGCACCCGGCATCGAATCGTTCGACGTCACCGGCCTCGGCGCGAGCCAGTGCTACGGCGCGGGCCACGGCGGGCAGACCGCGCCGGCCCCGTACCCCCCGAACTCGATCAAGCAGCAGATCATCGTCGCGGCCGGGCTGCCGTACGAGTTCAGCATGGACATCTGCGTCAACCGCACCGTGCTGACGACGAATGCCGACGCTGGCACGTTCTACGTGCAGGTCGGCGGCGTCGAGGTCGCGCGGGTCGCGCTCGGCGGCTACGCGACGCTCGAATTCGCTCGTGCGCGACTGACGAGCCGGTTCGTGTCGAACCAGAGCGGTCCGCTCGACCTCGAGATCTTCATGCACCGCAACTACACGGCGTCGACGACGACTCCGCGCGCGCGCATCGACAACATCAGCGTCTCGATCGCGCCAGGTCCGGTCTTCGTCTGGCAGGGGACACGCAAGGTCAACGTCACGCGCACGATCGGCGCCGACGGCGAACCGAACGCACCCTACGCGTTCCTGATCGCGGGCGGCCGTACCGGCGGCATCGCGCTTCCCCCGATCCAAGGCACGCTGTTCCTCGATCCGACGAGCATCGCGAACTTCTTCGGCGGTGCGTTCGACGCGCAGGGTCGGTCGCGCTTCGCGCTCCCGGTGCCGAACGATCCGGCGCTGACCGCCGTCGTGCTCTACGTGCAGGGCGGCCACCTCTCGGGTGGTTCGCTCGTGCTCGGCACCGACCAGTTCCTGCAGTTCCAGTGAACCGCGCCGGCGCGCGAACCTGCGCGCCGGACACTCATCCCGTCGCCTCGGTCAGGAGTCCTCGATGCGCATCGCATCCTTGTTCGCAGTCTTCTGTCTCTCGCAGGCGGCCCTGGTCGCCCAGAACTTCGTCACGAACGGCGATTTCTCCGCCGGTCTGACCGGTTGGACCGAGACCGGTTATTCGCACGCACCCGGCATCGAGACGTTCGACGTGACGGGACTCGGCGCCAGTCAGTGCTACGGCGCAGGACACGGTGGTCAGGTGACGCCTGCGCCGTACCCGCCCAACTCGATCAAGCAGCAGATCCTCGCGGTGCCCGGTATCCCGTACGAGCTCAGCTTGGACATCTGCGTCCTCCAGGCCGGCGCGGGCAACAACGCGGACGCCGGGACGTTCTACGTCGAAATCGGCGGCGTCGAGGTCGCGCGCGTCCTGTTCGGAAGCTACTCGTCGCTCGAGTTCGCACGCGGTCGACTGACGAAGCGCTTCGTCCTCGCCAACGGCGGTCCGAACGTCGACTTCGAAGTCTTCATGCACCGTCGCTTCCTCGGGACGGCGACGACCCCGCGCGTGCGGATCGACAACATCTCACTGTCGTTCGCCCCAGGACCCGTCTTCGTCTGGCAGGGGACGCGCAAGCTGACGACGACACGCACGATCGGCGCCGAAGGCGCACCCGGCGCGGCGTTCGCGTTCTTCATCGCCGGCGGTCGAACGGCCGGGATCCAAGTTCCGCCACTCAACGGTTTGTTCTTCCTCGACCTGACGAGCCTTTCGAACTTCTTCGGCGGCGTGTTCGACACGCAGGGCTCCTTCGGGTTCTCGCTGGCGGTTCCGAACGATCCGGCACTGACGGCCGTCGTGCTCCACACCCAGGGAGCACACTTGGTCAACGGCGTCCTCCAACTCGGCACCGATCAGGCGCTGCAGTTCCAGTGACGGCGCGCGCTCACCGCGCCGCGTCCACGTCGAGCGCGGCGAGACACGCGCCGAGCAACCGACTGCAGTAAGCCCCCCGCCGCAGCAGTCGCCACAACGTCCGCCGCAGGTCCAGACCGTCGACCTTCAGAACGACGAACTCACCTGCGGCGATCTCGCGCTCGACGCTCCAGATCGACAGGCAGCCCGCACCGAGACCGCCGCGCACCGCCTGCTTGACGGCCTCCGAGTTGCCGAACGTCAGGTACGGCTCGACCTGCACGCCGCGCGCACGCAGCGCCGACTCGAACACGTCGCGCGTGCCCGACCCCGACTCGCGCATGACGAAGCGCAACTCGCGCAACGTCGACGGCCGCATCCGCCGCCGCCCGGCGAACGGATGCGACGCCGCGACGAACACGACGAGCCGGTCCTCGCGCCATGCGACCGCCTCCAACGACGGATGGTGCGGCGGGCCTTCGACGTAGGCGACGTCGAGATCGTGCGCCGCGAGCCGCGCCTCCATCTCGGCGCTGTTGCCGACCTGCAGGTCGACACTGACGCCGTCGTGCGCCGCGACGAACGCGCCGACGCGCTGCGGCAGCAGGTAGTTGCCGATCGTCGAACTCGCGCCGATCCGCAGCCTCCCGGCGACGGCCTCGTCACCGACGAAGTGCTGCACCAGATCCTTCGCTCGCTGCACGAGGCTCTCGGCCTCCTCGGCCAGCCGACGACCGCGGTCGGTCAGCCGGATCCGCCGCCCGTCGCGCTCGAACAGCGCACCGCCGAGCCCGTCCTCGAGCGCGCGAAGCGCCGCACTGACGGCCGACTGCGACAGATGACACTCGACCGCCCCGGCGCCGACGTGTTGCCGCCGTGCGACGGCGAGGAAGATCTCGAGTTGGCGGAGCGTGACCATCGTTCGATCCAGTCGATGCTAACCATCGAAACGTTCGGTTGGATCGATGAGCGCGCGCCGCCTAGCGTCGCTGCCCGACATGGACCCCGCGCCCGCGACGCCCGCCGCCACCGAACCCGACGCGCAGACCGCCGCCGGTGATCGCCGCCTCGGCCTCGCATTCGCCGTGGTGCTGGCCGCCGTCGCGACACTGCTGGCGAACGTCGCCGCTCACGCCGGCATCGTCGCGAGCCCGCTGGTCGTCGCGTTGCTGCTCGGCCTCGTGCTGGCGCAGACGGCACGGCTCCCGGCCGCGCTGACGCCCGGCCTCGCATTCGCATGCCGCCCGCTGC
>JAEYTU010000428.1 GCA_023433825.1 Planctomycetota bacterium | reverse complement strand
GCCTGATCCCGATCGCGATCGCGTTCGCGATCGCACGGCCGCAACTCCGCGACGCGGCCGGCATCTCGGCGCTCGCCGGCGCCGCACACCACGTCATCGTCCTCGACCGGACGTACAGCATGGGCCTGCAGCCGGCCGGGCAGGGGAGCCCGTTCGAACGGATGCGAACCCTCGCCGGTCAACTGCTCGAACGCCTGGAGACGCGTCCGGCGAACACCGTCACGATCGTGTCGGCCGGTGTCCGCATCACGATGCCGATCCGCGAGGAGAGCAACTTCGCGCGTGCGAAGGCGACGCTGGCCGCGTTCGCCGGTCCCGAGGACGGCGGCGACGAACTGCTCCCCGCGCTGCAGCAGGTCGCCGATCTGGTCGAGCAAGCCGAAGGTGAGCAGCGCGTCTACCTGTTCAGCGATCTGCAGGCGCGCGCGTTCGGAGACGACCGGCCCGCTGCGGCAGCGCCGGTCACGCCGGCCGACCCGACGACGGCGACGACGCCGCCCGGGCCGGCCGTGCCGCCGACCACCGGCGAGACGCCGGACACCGGTGAGCCGAAGGATCCCTTCCGCGACACGCTGCGCGACGTCGTCTTGCGACTGCAGGAACGCGGCAAGTTGCTCGTCGTCGACTGCGGCACGCTCGAAGGCCAAGCCGAGAACGTCCAGTTGCTCGACCTGCAACTCGGCCGGCCGCAAGCGACGGCCCGCGTCCCGGTGCCGGTCCACGCGACGGTCCGCAACCTCGCGCCGTTCGGCCGCGACGTGCAGGTCACGCTCGAGATCGACGGTGCCGAGCCGACGCGGAAGTCGATCCGACTCGACGCCGGGGCCGAGGGCCGCGTCGAGTTCCCGGTCGTGCTGCGCGAGGTCGGCTTGCGCCGTCTGCGTGCGTCGATCGACGGCGATGCGCTGGCCGCCGACAACGAACGTTTCCTCGTCGTGCCGGTCCGCGACCGCGTGCGCGTGCTGATCGTCGAGGGCGGGACCGAGACCGATCCGGTCCTGCAGGAATCGGGCTGGGTGCGCGCCGTGCTCGACGTGACCGAAGGGGAAGGCGCGCCCGACGTCACGCCGTTCGCGACGCGCGTCGTCGACGTCGTGACGTTCCTGTCCGGACGCGAGAGTCCGGCCCGCTACGACCTCGTCCTGCTGGCGAACGTCGAACGCCTGAACGAAGCCGCCGCGCGGTCGCTGCGCGAAGCCGTGCAGGCCGGCACCGGTCTGCTCGTCATGCTCGGCTCGAACGTCGACCCCGACAGTTGGAACCTGCTGCTCGGCGGCATCGACGGGGATGGTCTGCTGCCGATGCGGATCGGCGCGCCGACCGGGTTCCGTCCGGGCGGCGAGGAGTCGTACGGCTCGACGCTGCGCCGACCCGACCACCCGGCGTTCGCCGAACTCGACCGCGAAGTCTTCCGGATGACGCCGGTCTATCGCTTCGTCCCGACGATCCGCGGCACCGTCCGGGAGTCGGCCGAGGTGCTCGCGTCGCTGCGCGATCCCGACGAGAGCCCGCTGCTCGTCGCGTCGACGCTCGACGCCGGCCGCGTCCTGACGCTGACGTCGACCGTCAATCGCCGGCCCGACAAGTGGAACGGCTTCGACTGGTACGGCATCGCGATCCCGTTCTTCTGGGAGATGACCTACTGGCTGACGACGCCGGTCGACACGGCGAACGTCGAGACCGGCGCGACGCTGGTCGCCTCGGTCGCGAACCGCCCGTCGAACGTCGCCGTCGTGCTGCCCGAACGTGCCGGCGCGACGAAGACGCCGGTCGCCGACGACGCGAAGCCGCTCCCTGGTCGCCGCTTCGCGATCCCGCCGTTCCGTCGGACGGAGTACGCCGGCTTCTACGGCGTCGAGATGCAGCTCGACGTCGAAGGCGCGCTCCGCGAGGACCGGCTGTGGTTCGCGGTCAACCCGCCGGCGGCAGAAGGCATGCTCCGTTACCTCGCGCACGAACAAGTGCGCGATCGCTTCGGCGTGACCGAGGTCGTGCGCGTGCTGCCGAGTGAAGGCTCGGCGCTGGAGTCCGGCCTCACGGATCTCGGCATCCCGCTGCTCTACCTCGCACTCGCATTCCTGATCGTGGAGGCCGCGTTGGCCCGGTTCGTCTCGAGGCGTCGCTGATGTTGGTTCCCGTGGATCTCCGGATCGGACTCGCCGACGCGGCGTCGGTCGCGCAGGACGTCGCCCGCACCGACACCGAGGAGTCGTTCCGGTTCCTCGGCGCCCCCGAGCTGTGGGTCGTCGGACTCGTCGTGCTGCCGGCCGTCGTCGCGTTCGCGTGGTGGTCGTACGGCGGCCTCGCCCGCCTCGAACCGCGCACGCGTGCGACGCTGTCGGTGCTGCGCGGACTCGCGATCGCGCTGTGTCTGATCGCGCTGTTCCAGCCTGCGTTCGAACGGATCCTCTACTCGACGGTCCGCACGCAGGTGCACGTCCTCGTCGACGACAGCGCGTCGATGCAGCGGCGCGACACGTATCCCGACGACGCCCAGCGCAACGCACTGCAAGCGGCCGTCGGCGGCGGCGACCTCGCCGCGCAGATGCGGTTCGAACTCGTGCGCAGCGTGCTCGGCAAGCCGAACGGACTGTTGGAGCAACTCGCGAAGAACCACGACGTCCGCCTGTACCGCTTCTCGCGCAATCCGCTGCTGATCCGCGATCTCGACGAACTGTCGGCGCGAGGTCCGCGCACGCAGATCGGCGACGCGCTCGACCTGCACCTCGGCAGCACCGGCACGAACAACCTCGACGCCGTGCTGCTCGTCAGCGACGGGCGCAGCAACGCCGGCGTCGATCCGATCGAAGCGGCGCGCAAGTACCGCCTGGCCGACCTGCCGATCTTCACGATCGGCGTCGGCGACCCGAACCCACCGCGCAACGTTCGGATCGTCGGTCCCCCGGGACCGCGCGACGCGCTGCGCAAGGAGGAGGTCGTCTTCGACGTGACGGTCTCTTCCGAAGGTCTCGAAGGTCGCCCGGTCACCGTGACGATGTCCGGCGCGCGGGACGGCGGGGCATACCTGCCGCTGACCAGCAGCAGCGCGACGCTCGTCGCCGACGGCGCGCCTGCGCGCGTTCGGCTGTACCACGCGTTCGACGACGCCGGCGACTGGACGTTGAAGTTCGAGGTCAGCTCGTTCCCGGAGGAGACGACGCGCGAGGACAACGTCGACGTCCGCTTCCTGCGCGTCGACGACCAGAAGATCCGCGTCCTCTATCTCGAGGAAGCCGCGCGCTGGGAGTACCGCTACATGCGCAGCGCGCTGATCCGCGTCGACCCCAGCATCGAAGCGCAGGTCCTGCTGTTCGATGCGAGCCGCGACTTCGTGCAGGAGCACAGCGAGTCGCTGCCGCCGTTGAAGAGCCTGCCGCGCACGCGCGACGAACTGTTCCGCTACCACGTCGTCCTGATCGGCGACGTGCCGCCCGAACGGATCGGAGCAACGGAGGAGCAGCGCACCGAGTGGCTCGACTTGCTGGTCGAGTTCGTCGAGTTCGGCGGCGGCGTCGGCGTGCAGTTCGGCGAGCAGTGGATGCCGAACGCGTACCGCGGGACGCCGCTCGAACACCTGCTCCCGGTCGTTCTCGAGGACCCGGCGGAACTCGTCTCGCTGCGCCTCGACCGCACCTCCGGGTTCGTGCCGCGCCTCGAGAACCCGACGCGCCCGCACGACATCGTCTCGCTGTTGCGTGACCCCGAGGCCAACGCGCGCCTTTGGCGCGAAGGCATCGATCGGATGTACGTCTACTACCCGGTGCAGCAGGCCCGCGCCGGCGCGGACGTGTTGCTGCGGCATCCGACCGACGAGAACCGCTATGGCAAGCGCGTGCTCGCGGCGACGGGCCTCTACCCGAAGGGCCGCACGATGTTCCTCGCCACCGACGAGATGTGGCGCCTGCGCAATCCGTACGGCGAGCGCTACTACGACTCGTTCTGGCGCAACGTCGTTCGCGACCTCGCCCAGGGGCGCCTGCGTCGCAAGGACGACCGCGTCGACCTTCGCCTCGACAAGGTCGTCGTCGAAACCGGCGAGCAAGTGCGCGTGACGATCAGCGTGCGCGACGAACGCTTTCAACCGAGCGTCGCGCCGGAGCAGGCGATCTTCCTGCGCAAGGCAGACGGCGAGCCGGAGCGACGAACGCTGCAGCCGCTGCTCGGCGACATCGGCACGTTCCAAGGCGCGTTCACGATGGACGAGCCGGGCTCGTTCAGCGTCATGGCGTTCGAGGGCGACAACCCGGCCGGCAAGGTCATCGCGCGCGAAGACGTGCTCGTGAAGATCCCCGATCGCGAGATGGCGCAGTCGAGTCAGGACCAACGAACGCTGCAGGAGATCGCGAACGAGAGCAAAGGCGGTCGCTACCTGTTCCTCGCCGACGCCGACCGACTCGCGGCCGAGTTCGAATCGCGCAAGCCGTTCCAGAAGGAAGTCGATCGCTCGACGCGCACGGCGTGGGACACGATGTGGACGCTCGGCGGGATCCTGCTGCTGCTCGGCATCGAGTGGATCGTGCGCAAGCGGGCACGGTTGGTGTGATCGAAGTGATTTGCCCCCATTGCCTCGCGCCGGTCATTGGCCGATCGACCGCATGGGCCGAGCGGCTTCCGGATCCCCGCGGATCGTGGGAAGCTCTGCCCGAACACGAGCCGGACGACGCATTCCGAGAACCCGCGACGGAGGCAAAGGCCGGTAGACCGCAACCGTCGATGAGGTCGAGGACCCGATGATCCGACTCCGCAATTCGTGGCAGGACGCAGTCGACGCCGGCAGCACGCCGGCGCGGATCGCGCTCGTCACGTTCGCCGCGCTCGTCGCCGTCGTGACGAGCGTCGTGTCGATCGGATCGGACCTTCGCGCGCAGGACGGCCGCGGCCGGATGTTCTCGCTGCCGCGCTCGCAGGACGACACCTACGAACTCCGCCAGGCGCGCGAGGACCTCGCCGCCGGCGCCGTCGTCGAGGCGGTCGAACGCCTGCACGTCCTGCTGGCGAAGGGCCGCCCGGGTGTCGTCCCGGCCGACGAAACGTCCGACCGCTGGATCGGTCTGCGCCACGCCGTGATCGCGACGCTCCGGTCGCTCCCCGCCGCCGGACGCGAGGCCTACGAGAGGCTGACATTGCGCGAGGCGGGCCCGACGGCGCGCACGGCGTTCGTCGGTCACCGCCCGCGGGAACTGGGCTGGCTCGCGCAGACGTTCCCGACGGCCGAGGTCGGCCTGCGCGCGCGGCTCCGGCTCGGCGATCTCGCCCTCGAAGCCGGCCAAGGCGACGCCGCACTCGGCCACTACCGCGCGGCCCTCGACGCGACCCCGGACGACGACCCACTGCGCAGCCTGCTGCAGCGCCGGCTGGCCGCCGCCGAGGTGCTCGTC
>JAEYTU010000383.1 GCA_023433825.1 Planctomycetota bacterium | reverse complement strand
GGGCCACCCTGCGCATACGTCTGCAGCGTGACGCGGCCGTTCGCGTCGGTGATCGGATCTCGTCGGTAGATGTCGAACTGCCCGTTGCGGGTCGCGCACGACGTGCGGCCGATGTAGGCGGACGTTCCGCCGCCGGCCGGCGTCCGATCGACGGTGTCGAGCGAGTACGCCGCCGTGCTCGTGTTGCCAGAGACGCGGAACTCGAACAGCAGATCGCGCACGCCGTCGTAGCGGAACGGAACGTCGAACGGCACGACGACCGACCACGGCGCCGGCGACGTCGTCGGCAACGCCGTGTGGTCCGGCAACGCGATGCCGCGCGTCGCGACGACGACGACCGGAACGTCTAGGTAGTTGTTCGCGAACGTCGTCGTCATCGCGGCGACGTTCGCGTGCGCGAGCACGACGGCGAGCTGCATCGTGCGCGCCGGAAACGCGCCGGTCGCCGCACCGTCGCGGCGCACCGCGATCGACTGGATCGCCGCACGCGGCATCCCGCGCTGGCCGCCGTCGACGTACTGGAAGCGCGCGCGGGCATTCGCCATCGGGACCGGCACGGACGCCGCGCCCGGGCCTTCGCGAGCGAGGAATCCCGGCGGTGCGGTGAACGCGGTCTGCGCGACGAGCGAGGTCAGACCTGCCCCGGGGCAGACGGTCAGCAGGAACGTGAGCGTGGTGAGGGTGCGCATGGTGCGAAGCGAAGCTCGGTGACGGCGGACTCGCCGCTGCGGGACGAGACGGGCGCGCGCCACCGCGGTCAAGCCGCGGCAGACCGACAGGCAAACCCCCGCTCCGACGCGATCGACCTCGCGCCTATGCTGCGCCCCATGCAAGGAACGTGGATCCTCCCCTTCTTCTGCGCTGGTCTGCTGACCGCGCAACAAGCCGAGAGTTCGCTGCTGAAGCCACCGCCGCTGTCGCCGGAAGAGCAACAGAATCGTGCGACGCCGACGGTGCGCGCCGTGCAGAAAGCTGCGCCGTCCGTCGTCAACGTCTACGTGCACAAGGGCACCGGCATCCGAACCGACACCCCGTTCGGCGACGTCGGCGCGCGGTTCGCGCTCGAAGGCCAAGGGTCGGGCGTGATCATCGATCAGAGCGGACTGACGCTGACCAACTGGCACGTCGTCGCGTCGGCACTCGACAAGACCGGCCGCCAGTCGCCGACCAGCAAGGTCGAGCTGACGCTCGTCGACGGTCGCAAGTTCGTCGCGCGCGTGCTCAGCGTCGTCGAGTCCGAGGACTTGGCGCTGCTGCACGCCGAGGTCCCCGAAGGCGAGAAGATCCAGCCGGTCGTCATCGGCGACTCCGATTCGCTGCTGCGCGGTGAGCCGACGATCGCGATCGGCAATCCGTTCGGCCTCGACAGCTCGGTGTCGGTCGGCGTGCTCTCGGCGGTCAATCGGACGGTGACCGTCATGGGGCCCGACAAGCGGCCGCGAAGCTACAAGGGGCTGCTGCAGACCGACGCGGCGATCAATCCCGGCAACAGCGGCGGCGCGTTGATCGACATCAACGGCCGGCTGATCGGCATCAACAACGCGAAGCGCAGCGACATCGAAGGCGTCGGCTACGCGATTCCGGTCACGACCGTGCGTCGCGTCTTCCGCGAGCAGCTGCTGTCGGGTGATCGACTGCGCGGCGTGTTCGTCGGGATCGCGTTCGCCGAGGACGGTGCGGCGACCCAGATCGCGACGCTCGAGCCGAACGGCCCCGCCGCGCGCGCCGGCCTCGTCGTCGGGGACACGCTGATCGCCGTCGACGGCAAGCCGGTCGCATCCGGGCTCGACTTCGCCCGGCTGCTGCTCTCGGCACGCGCCGGTACGCCGTTCGCCGTTCGCTACTCGCGTGGTGGCACCGAGGCCGACGCGACGATCGAGCCGTGGAGCCACGCGCAGTGGAGCCTCGCGCGCCGCACTGGGTTGCACCTCGAGACGCTCGCGCTGCAGGACGCCGGTGAGGACCTTCGCAAGGCGACGCTCGCGATGCATCGCGAACACACCGGCGACGAGCAGAGCGAGCCGACGCAGTGGCTCGAGCGGACGATGCGCGTCGTCACGGTGCTGCAGCCCGGCGAGTCGCCGGACGAAGGCCCACAGCCGGGCGATCTGCTGTTGGCCGTCGAGGTCGTCGTCCCGGGTCCGAGCTTCGACACGATGAGCCTCGTCACGTTCGACACCGAAGACCTCGCGGACGAGACCCTGAAGCGGCTCGTCGACGAGAAGAAGACGACGGCGAAGTTCTGGCTCTACCGCGACGGCAAGATCCGGATCGTCCGGCACACGATGCGGAAGTTCTGAGAGAGCAGAGCATCGTGAGTGGCGCTGCGACACCGGACCGACGCGCGAAGCTCGCGCTGGCCGGGCTCGGGCTCGCGGCGCTGGTCGGAATCGGGATCGCGTTTCGGTCCGCGGACGACACGGTCCCGACTCCGATCGCCGCCGAGGCGCGCAGCGACGAGGCGCGATCCGCCGACGTCGAGTCCGGCGCGCAAGGTGATGCGATGGCTCGCCGCGACGCCGCGACCGCGAAAGCCGCGGCCGCCGACGCCGCGCGCCGGCAGGTCGACGCAGCGTCCGCGCGGACCGGCGACGGATTCGTGCGCGTCACGACCGTCGACTGGGACGGCGTGCCGATCGGTGGCGCGACGATCTCCGTGAACGCCCGGACGCAGAGCGTGACCTTGCCGTCGTCGTCCGGCTGGGTCGATGCGGCCACCTCCGACGAATCCGGTCGCGCGCGCGTGACGCGCGCCGACACGCACCGTTGGCTCCTCGCCAAGCACGACTCGGGCGCCGCGTCCGAAGTCATGCTCCTCGCCACCGAAGCCGACGACCTCGTCGCCGTCCTGCTGCCCCCGCTCCGGATTCGCGGCCGCGTCCTCCGCGACGACGGCTCCCCGGCCGCGTTCGCCGTCGTGCGCGTCCAGCCGGGACGGCCGCGCGGAACGACCGGGATCGCGACGGCGCGCGCCGCCGAGGACGGCTCGTTCGCGTTCGACGTCGACGTGCCCGGACCGTGGCGTGTGTTCGCGGAAGCCCACGAACGAACGACGCCCGAGGTCCAGTTCGACCTGCCGCAACCCGATCTCGACGTCGTCCTTCGGTTCGCGACCGGCGGGATCGTCCACGGCGTCGTGTGCAACGCGGACGGCACGCCGTCGGTCGGAACGATCACGGCGTTCCGCGACCGCGCGATGCAGGACGGCGGCGGGCGAATGCGCCTCGAACCGATCTCGGTCACGGCGGCCACCGACGCCGGCGGCCGATTCCGCCTCGAAGTGCCGTCGCTCGGGCGGTACCGCCTCGTCGCCGCGCGCGACCAGCACGTTCGTTCGGCGACGATCGCGGTCGACATCACGGCGGCGCGACGGCGCGCCGACGTCGAGCTGCGCTGGATGCCGACCGGCTCGTTGTCGGGGATCGTCCGCATGGCCGACGGAACGCCCGTCGTCGGTGCCCATGTGCGTGCGTCACCCGAGCCGGAGCGCGCGGAGTCCGAGGAGTCGGAGATCTCGCGGCGCGAGCAGTTCGGGATCCCTGCCGAACAGGAGACCGACGCCGAAGGGCGCTTCACGATTCCAGTGGTGCACACGACGACGGCCTACGAGGTCACCGTTCGGCCGCCTCGCACTCCCACCGCCGTGTCCTCGCTCCCGACTCGCCTGGCGCGGGCGGGCGACGACATGGTCTTCGAGACCCCCACCGCCGAGAGCACACCGACGCTTCCGGTCGTGATGACGACCGCCGACGGCCGCCGCATCGACCGGGCCTCCGTGCGGGTGTTCACGTTCGAGGGCGAACGGCTCATCGCCGCGACCGGAGCGCAATTGACCGTGGATGGCGACGGCCGCCAGCGGATCGAGTTGCCGTTCCCGCTGACGTCGGCACATGCACTGCTGATCGCACCGCACCGAATGCCGAACACCGTGCCGTTCGTGTTCCGGCGTGTCGTGCCGGGTCCCGACGGCGTCGCGACGTTGCAGACACCGGCGGCGACAGGGCTGACCGTGCATGTCGTCGGCAGCGACGGTCGGCCGCGCGCCGGGCTCGACGTTCATGTCACGCAGGGCTACCTGCTGTGGAACGACCAGCGCACCGTCGTCACGCCGACCGATGCGGACGGCACGGCGCGGTTCGAGAACTTCGCCCCCGGGGCGGCCGTCGTCACGGTCAGCCGCCGCCGCGAGCGCGATCGACCGTTGCACGTCGAGCGCGTCGTGCTGACGCCGCGCACCAACGAGCTGCGGATCCAGCTGCGTTGACGGCGGCGCCGCGGCGCCTCACTTCGTCGTGAAGCTGAGGTCGAACTTCTGCAGCTGCGTCGCGCTCTGCCGGAACGTCCACGTCACGTCGATGACGTTGCCGCGCTTCAACGGTTCGAGCGGGTAGAAGACGACGAGTCCCGGCGCCGACGTCCGACGGTTACTGCCACCGTCCGCGACGTGGACGATCCCTTCGATCGGCGTCCCGCGCACGCTGACGTTGCAGCGGAACGACTCGCGATCGCGCGGCAGCGCACCCGTCGCACCGAAGTGCAGCGAGATCGGATAGCCGAGGACCTTCTTGTCGCCGTGACCGTGCTTCGTCAGCAATGCCTGCACCTCGGGTCCGAGGTCGGCGACCGCCACTTCGTGTGGGATGTTCTTCTGCTCCTTGAACGGATACGCGGTCAGGCTGACCGACTTCGGCTGCGACAACCCGCGCACGCAGTCCATGACCATGACGCTGCCCTGCGAGTAGATGCCGACCATCTGCAGCAGTCGGTTCAGCAGCGCATCGCGGTACCCCGGCTTGTCGAGCCAGCTCTCGAAGACGTCCGCCGGCTTCTTGCCGGTCGTCGACACCAGCGCCATCTCGGCGAACATCGACGCGTCGACCGAACCGCCGAGATCGACCTTCTGCGTCTGCTCGGCTGCCGCGCCGCGCTCCTTGCCGTTCTTCAGCAAGTAGTCGACGTGCTCCTTGCAGCGCGTCGAGAAGCCAGAGCTCCAGGTCACCGGCGCCCCGCCGAACCGCTCGCGCGCGACGTTGAAGGCCTTCAACCATTCGGCGGCGTCCTTCGACACCGCGGAGAGCGGCGGCGTGTCGGCCTTGATCGCCTTCATGACCGGGCTCGCGCCGGTCCAGAAGTCCTTCCACTCCTTCTCCAACTGGTCGAGCGTCAGTCCCTCGTTCGTCTCGGCGAACTTCTTCGCAACGTCCTGCGGCGTCTTCTGGTCGCGCATCGCGTCGAGCCGGTGCAACAGGTTCGGATCGCGACGCACGAGGTAGTCGCAGAACGACCACGACTTGATGCGCGCGTCGTCGGGGAACTTGTCGGCGGTGATCGTCGGCAGATCGGCGGCCGGCGTGCCACCGAGCTTCCACGCCGCTTCGAGCGCCAGCTCGCGCCACGTGTCCATGTTCGGCGAGTACTTCGCGATGTCCTCCTCGCTGGCCTGCGTGCGGAGCTGCTCGCGGCGATCGACGATGAAGCCGAGGTTGTTGCCGAAGAACATCCCGACGAACGTGTGGCCGATGCCTTCCTGCAGCGCGGCCGACGACAGCGATGCATACGAACGCGCGACGTTGCGGACCGCGGCGTCGTCGACGTTGTTCGGGTTCAGCGCGACACCGACGTAGAGGGTGTCCTCGCCCGACGTCAGGCGCGTTCCGCCGGTGTGCTCGATCAGGAAGCGCAGGTCTTCCGGTGAAATGCCCTCCGAGTTCGCCTTGACGATCGTGTCGTACAGCTCCTTCTGATCGAAGAACGCCAGCGTGCGGACCCACGTGTCGACGTCGTCGTTGAACCCCTGCGCGCCCTCGAACGCGACCTTGCAGACCTCGATCGCGCGTTCGGCGTTGCGGCCGGCCTCCAGCAGCACCTCGGGATCCCAGTTGCCGAAGATCCGGAAGTGCTTCGACTGCACGCCGGCGTACGTCACGCCAGCCTTCTCCAGCATCGGGTGACGCTCGTTCGCCGGCAGCAGCGTGACCTCGTAGTCCTTCGCCTTCTGCTCCTGCACGGCGCGCTCGATCTTCTTCGAGCGGTCGTAGAGCACTTGCTCCAACTGCGTCCCGGACAGCCCGTCGAACTGTTGGAACGAAAGCGCCTTCTGCGCGACCTTGTCGTCCGGCGTGTAGCGGATGACCTGCTCGTAGTGGTACCGCGAGCGATCGGTACGCCCGGCCTTCTCGAACTCCTGCGCGAGCCGCTTGTGCTGATTGCCGCACTCGCGCGCGACGCTCTTCCACTTGTCCGCGAGCCGCTTCGCGGCGACGGCGTCCGGGTTGTCGCTGGTCGGGTACTTGAACTGGTCGTTCGGCTGCCAGCCGGCGCCGACCCGCAAGTAGCCGAGTGCCTTGCGCGCCTTCTCGTCGTCCTTGTCGTACTCGCCGATGACCATCAGCCAGACGATTCGCGCC
>JAEYTU010000338.1 GCA_023433825.1 Planctomycetota bacterium | reverse complement strand
GCGACATCCACATCGAGCCGTTCGAGAAGAAGGTCATCGTCCGTTACCGACGCGACGGCGACATGGTCGAGGCGATGACGTTGCCGAAGCGGATGCAGAACAACATCACTTCGCGCATCAAGATCATGTCGAAGCTCGACATCGCGGAGAAACAGAAGCCGCAGGACGGCAAGATCCAGATGAAGATCGGCAACAAGGCGATCGACTTCCGGGTGTCGATCCTGCCGGTCATCTGGGGCGAGAAGACCGTCTTCCGCATCCTCGACTCGTCGAACCTCGCGCTCGACATCAACACGCTCGGCTTCGAGCCGCGCAGCATGGAGGACTACATCTGGGCCTGCGGCAGGCCCTACGGGATGATCCTCGTGACCGGACCCACGGGTTCGGGAAAGTCGACGACGCTGTACTCGGCAGTGCGTCAGATCGCGCAGCCGGACATCAACCTCGTCACCGTCGAGGATCCGGTCGAGTACACGATGGAGGGCATCAATCAGGTGCCCGTCAATCCGAAGCGCGGGATGACGTTCGCCGGCGCGTTGCGATCGATCCTGCGTCAGGATCCCGACGTCGTGCTGCTGGGCGAAATCCGCGACCAGGAGACGCTCGAGGTCGCGGTGAAGGCCGCACTCACGGGCCATCTCGTGCTCAGCACGCTGCACACGAACGACGCCCCATCGACGATCACGCGAATGATCGACATGGGGATGGATCCGTTCATGGTCGCGAGCTCGACGATCCTGATCTGCGCGCAACGGCTCGGTCGAAAGCTTTGCCCGCATTGCAAGCTGCCGATCGACCTGAAGAAGGACGTGCTGCTCGCCGAGGGCTACACCGAAGAGGACTTGAAGATGGAGGGCTTCCAGCTCTTCAAGCCCGTCGGCTGCCCGCGCTGCAACAACGGCTACAAGGGCCGATTCGCATTGCTCGAGACGATGCGCATGTCGGAGCCGATCCGACGACTCGTCGTCGAACGCGCGCACCTTTCGGACATCAAGAAGCAGGCTCTCTCCGAGGGCATGCTGACTCTGCGACGCTGCGGACTGATGAACGCGGCGCGCGGCAAGACTTCGCTCGAAGACGTGCAGGCCACGACGATGGCCGACTGACGGCGAGCGTCACCGAGGACTGAGGGGAGAAGGAAATGGCGACGAGCTTCAAGTACCAGGCGAAGGATCATTCTGGGAAGTCGGTCAGCGGCACGATCACCGCCGACTCCCAGGAGAAGGCCCTCGAGGATCTTCGGCGGCGCAAACTCGTGCCGATGGACGTGCGTCCTGCCGGCGGCTTCTTCGCGTCGCTGCGCGGCCCGAAGAAGAAGGCGGTCGCGAAGAAGGCGTCCGTCAAGAAGGGCGAGCTCGAGGTCTTCACGCGCCAGCTCTCGACGATGCTTGCGGCGGGCATCCCGATGCTCGAAGCGCTCGAGATCCTGGCGGATCAAGCCGAGAGCCCGGGCTTCTGCTTCTGCCTGAACCGCGTCGTCGAGGACATTCGCGGCGGTTCAGACCTGTCGAAGGCGATGGAGGCGCACAAGCGCGTCTTCAGCGACATCTACGTGTCGATGATTCGCGCAGGCGAAGTGTCGGGCCAGATCGACACGATCCTGACGCGGCTCGCCGAGTACCTCGAAGCCGCGGCGCACCTTCGTCAGGAGATCAAGTCGGCGATGACCTATCCGGTGGTCTCGCTGTTCCTGGTCATCGGCATCGCCGGCTTCCTGATGATCGGCGTCGTTCCTTCGTTCAAGCCCGTGTTCGACGGACTCGACATGAAGCTGCCGGCGCTGACGCAGTACGTCATGGACACGGCGTTCCTGATGCGCGACTACTGGTACGCGTTCTTGCTGTCGCCGGTCGCGCTGATCTTCGCGCTGAAGTACTGGAAGAAGACCGAGAGCGGTGGTCGCACGATCGACAAGATCATGCTGACGGCGCCGGTCTTCGGACCGCTGTTCAAGAAGGTCGCGCTGTCGCGGTTCGCGCGCACGTTCTCGACGTTGATCAAGAGCGGTGTGCCGATCATCTCGGCGATGGAGATCGTCTCGCAGACGGCGGGCAATCGGATCATCAGCACGGTCGTCGACTCGGCGCGCGACAGCGTTCGTCAGGGCGAGTCGCTCGCGGAGCCGTTCGGCAAGTCGCCGGTGTTCCCGCCGATGGTCGTCAAGATGATGGCGATCGGTGAGCGTTCGGGCGCACTCGACGCGCTGCTCGAGAAGATCTCCGAGTTCTACGACCAGCAGGTCGAGGCCGAGGTCGCGGGTCTGACGTCACTGATCGAGCCGATCATGATCGCGGTCATGGGCTTCGTCGTCGGCGGCATCGTGCTCGCCGTCTTCCTGCCGATCATGAAGATCCAGGAGAAGCTCTCCGGTGGCTGAGACGCATCGCAACGAACGCACGCGCCGCGTCGCGCTCTACGGCGCCGCGCTGGTCGCATTCGTCGGACTCGGCTACGGCGGCTTCGTCTGGAGCCCCGAAGCCGAGGTGGGAACGTTGCTCGGCGCCGTCGACTCGCAACTGCGATTCGCTGCGGCGATGCCGACGCACGACAAGGACGGCCAGGAGCTGTCGACGCGCAAGACCTTGCTCGACTCGTCGCGCGAGATGCTCGAACGCGTCGAACGTCAGTCGCCGCGCGACCCGATCGCGTGGGAGTACAAGGCGTACCTCGCGTGGCTCGAAGGTGACGCGGCAGCGTCGGCGCAGATCTATGGGACCGCGCGCACGTTCGCGGACTGCACTGCGGAACTGCAGCGGTGCTTCCTGCTCAACGAGGCGCGGATGTGGGCGACCGCTGGTGATCGCGCGCGCGCCGTCGCAGTGCTGCGCAGTGAATCGAATGTCAGCGGCGTCGATGCCGGATTGCTGTTCGAGGAACTCGGCGAACGAGAATCCGCACAACGAGCCTTCGATGCTGTGGCGGCTTCGGACGTTCGCGCGACCTACTTCACGGGCCGGCTAAAGCTGCGGATCGGCGATACCGATACCGCTGTCGCTGCTGTCGAGAGCGCGCTGGCGCGCGACTCGGGGAAGACACGGGAACTGCTCCGCGAGGACGCGGGCCTGTGGCGACCCAGAGTCGAAGCGGAGCGTCTCACGCGGTGGCTGGGGACAGAGGCTGCGACGCCGCCGAATGGCCGCTGACGCCGTCTGAACCACCAGGGATGCAGAGTCTCCGCGGCGCGGTACGCCGCGGTCGGGAAGAGTCAGACAACGGAGAAGAGATACGTCATGTCCAAGCGGGAACAGGGCTTCACCCTCATCGAGCTGATGATCGTCGTGGCGATCATCGCAATCATCGCGTCGATCGCGATTCCAAACCTGCTGAGCGCTCGCCTCAACGCGAACGAGTCGGCAGCCATTTCGACGCTGAAGAACATCTCGTCGTCCCAAGCCCAGGTCCAAGCCTCGGGCGCGATCGACGCGAACCAGAACGGCCAGGGCGAGTACGGCTTCTTCGCCGAGCTCTCCGGTGTGGCCAACACCCGTAGCGACGCGGCTGGCGCGGCGACGGGCCGTCAGATCAACCCGCCGGTCCTCTCCGGCGCGTTCGGAACGACGGACGCCACGGGTCGCGTCACGCGCTCGGGCTACGTCTTCGCGATGTTCCTGCCGAGCGTCGCGCTGGCGCCGCTGGCGGAAGCCGGCACCGGCACCGGTGGTCTCGGTGTGTCGATCGACCCGGCGTTCGCCGAGACGCTCTGGGCCTGCTACGCGTGGCCGGCCGCGCGCGGCAACTCGGGCAACCGCACGTTCTTCGTCAACCAGTCGGGTGACGTGTGGGCGAGCCGTGGCCTCGACCTCGCCGGTGCGCCGGTCGCCGGTGCGCAGTGGAACGGCGTGATCCTGCCGATCACGGC
>JAEYTU010000263.1 GCA_023433825.1 Planctomycetota bacterium | reverse complement strand
ACTTTGGTGGCGGCTATCCGGTCGGTTAACACCGAGCAGATCGGCAGCGACCGCGCCGGTGTCGACGACGCCGTGCTCTGGGACTTCGTGCGCCACGTCCTGACCGGTCACGTGGCGCTGCACGTCTGTGACAGCGTGCCGACGTTCGACCTCAGTCTGCCCGAGTTCCTCGGCGAGAACGTGAACTGGTCGGCGGACTTGCTCTTCGGCTCGTGGCTCGCCCGCGCCGTCCCGCTGGTCGTGTCGCTGAACGCTCCGGTCCACGCATGCCTTGGCGTTCGCGACGAGGCGGCTGCCGACTCGTTCCTCGCGCGGATCGACGCATGGATGGCGAAGGTCGCGCGACGGCCGCGCATACGTGAGTGGTTCGACCTCCGCTTCGACTTCGCCGTCGTCACCGACCGGAACGGGCGAACCGTCCGCAGCGCGTCGTACGAGTGGGGGCCGATCCGCTGGCGCGTGCACTGGACGCGGATCGGCAGCGTGCTGCACGTGACGACGCGGCGCGAGACGCTCGACGACCTCGCCGCTCCGCCGCCCGGGCCTGCGGTCACGGGTCACGTGATGCTGCAGATGCGGCCAGAGAATTGGGTCACCGTTCGCGAATCGTTCCAACTCGGCTGGGCCGACAACGTGCGCCGCGCGTGTCTCGACAATCTCGGCACGCTCGCCGCGGTCGGCCGTGCGCTGCACACGATGCCCGAGGGTCAGGCGCGCGACGCGCGGATGGCGGAACTCGCGCGATCGCTGCACGGGGTGCACCTTCGGTGTCCCGAGGCCGGCGCGTATCACCTTCGTACGGCACCGGATGGCTGCACGGTCGAATGCGCGGTCCACGGCACACTCCGCGCGCCGCGGCAGCCCGCCACGCTGTTGCCGAACGGCGCGCTCGGCAAGTTGCTGGACGGATTCGGGGGCCTACGCGCGACGTTGACGTTCCTGCCGGAAGGGTTGCGCGCCGTGCTCGAGATCGACCGCAGGGAGTGATGGGCCCGGAGTGCAGCGATGGGCCGAAATTGCCGCGATGGGTTCTGCCATGAACTACGCGATATGACTGCGCGTTCACCGCGCCGACCGCGAGGACCGCGAGGACGAACGACATGAGTGAACGAATGCCGACGACGACCTGGACGACTCTGTGGCTCGCCGCCGCGACCCTGTGCGCCTCGATCCTCTGCGCGTCGATCCACGCACAGGAACCGACACCGCAGCCGGAGCCGTCCGAAGCGGTCGTCGCGGCGCTGACGAAGACGTTCGCCGACGCCGGGATCACGTTCGATGCGAAGGCGAAGACGGTCACGATCGACGCCGTCGTCAACCGGCCCTCGGACCTGATCGAGTTCGTCCTGATCCACCGGCGCGGGAAAGGGCACGAGGCGATCTTCGTGACCGAGGTCAAGCCGAGCCTGCTGAACGCGTCGTTGCTCGCGCTCGGCTGGAAGCCCGGACGCAACGCGCAGGCGAAGGACAAGGATCCGATGCCGAGCGAGGCCGAGATCCGTGCCGGCGCGCCGACGATCGACATCCTGCCGCCGGAGGGGGAGCGCGTCTGGATCACGGTCGGTTGGACCCCCGCTCCGCCCGACGCCGGCACGCCGCCGAAGGAGGCCGCGCCGAACGACAAGGCGAAGGACGCAGCGACGGACGCTGCGAAGGACACCGCGGACGCCGCGCCGCGGCCGGTCCGCGTCGCCGTCGAGGACCTGATGATCGACCTGCGCACCGGCGCGCCGGTCACCGACTCGAAGTTCGTGTTCCTCGGCGGGCGCATGGCGCCGATCAACCGCGGTGACCCCGAGGTGTTCATGGCCGACTACGAGGGCAATCTCGTCTCGTCGTGCTACATGCACCCGCCCAATCACCTGATCACGAACGTCCACGAACGCGCGGCCGACGAACAGAACTGGTGGGTCGCCGACGCCGCCCCGCCGCCCGGGACGAAGGTGCAGATCACGTTCCACGTCGCCGAGCCGAAGGAGTACGCCGGTCGCGAGGCGCGCGCGCGCGCCGAGGCCGTCAAGGTCGCGAAGGAGCGGGCGCGGCTCGAAGCCGAGGCGAAGGCGCAGGCCGACAAGGAGAAAGGTGACAAGCCGACGCCCGACAATGGCGATGGGCCGTAAGGGCCGCGAATCCTCGCGGCTCGCGACAGTTCACGAGGTCCGTTCGTTGGCGACGGCGGTTTGGTCGCGGCGCAGTGAGCGGCTCTGGAGGCCCCAGAAGACACGTTTCGTCCCATCGCGGCCCGCGCGAGATCGGCCTCCGCGCGCAGCGCGGAGGCTTTCGGCTGCGGCCCGACGCGGACCGCGATGGGAACGACGGCGCGCGCCCGCCGATCCGGTGACCGACCAGACGAGCCTCGCGACAACGACTGCGCGCGGCCATCATCCGCGCTCCATGGCTTCGCTCCCGACCGGCTCGTCGCGCGTCCTGCTGCTCGTCGTCGTCGTGCTCGGGCTCTGCGCGGCCGGGGCGGCGCTGACGTTCACCGGCCGGCCGCCGGCCGCCGAGTGGGAACTCTCGATCGAACGCGACGACGACGCGCTCGCCGACGACGCGAGCGCGGCACTCGACGACGAACGTCGAGACCCGGTGGCCGTCACGGCTGGACTCGCGAGCGCCGGCGCGCGCAGCGAACTGACCGGCGACGGTGCATTGCTCGGCCCGCGCGAATCCGCGTGCGACGTGACCGTCTTCGACCCGGCCGGCCAACCGATCGCCGATGCGATCGTCGAGGCGCTGCACGCCGCTCCGGCGTCGAACGCCGACCCACTCGTCGACGAACGCCGCACCGACGCCGACGGCCGCGCCGTGCTGCGGTTGCCGCGCGATCTACCGTTCCACGTCCGCGCGCGCGCGCCGGACTTCGTGCCGGCCAACGTGCCGTCGCCGCGCTTCGGCGCCGTCGTGACGATCCGCCTCGAAGCGGCGGCGAAACTCGAAGGCCGGATCCTCGATCCCGACGGCAAACCGGTCGCCGCGCGGATCGAACTCCACGGGCCCGCCGGGCCGTGGCGCCCGGCGCGCGCCGCCGCCGCCGCCGTCGACGGCAGTTACACGTTCACCGAGCTGATCCCCGGCAACTACGACGTCGTGCTGATTCCGGCCGGCGGGACGCCGTTCGCGCGCACCGTTGCGGCGGGCGTGTTCCTGCCGGCGGGTGCGTCGCGACAGGACTTCCTGTTCGCACGCGGCGCGTCGGTGTTCGGTGTCGTGCGTGCCACCGATGGCGCCCCGATCCGTGGCGCCCGCGTCCGCGCGAACGTCGAACTCCGCAGCGCGCAGCGCGGCCGCCAACGGCAGTCGTTGGAGACCCGCACCGACGCCGAGGGCCGCTACCGGATCGCTGGGCTCGCGGTCGGCCGCGTCGTCGTCGACGCCGACACGCGCGATCACCAGGGTGCGTCGCGGGCGTTCGAACTGCGGGAGACGATCGGCGAACGCGAGCTCGACCTCGTGCTCGCGCCGTCGATCACGTTGGCCGGCATCGTGCGCGACACCGAAGGGCATCCGGTGGCCGAGGCCGAGGTCCACTTCGGGCGGTTGCGCAATGGCGCCGTCCAGTTCCACGGTCGCGCGACGACGGACGCGGACGGACGGTTCGAGATCCGCGATCAACCGCTGCTCGACGCAGCGATGCTCGTCGCGCGGAAGGATGGCTTCGCCCCCGGCGGTGCCGGCGTTCCGAATCTCGTCGCCGGCGAACGCCGAGAGGGGATCGAGGTGCGCATGCAGGGCGGCATCGTCGTCCGCGGGCGCGTCGTCGCGCCGGGCTCGCTGCCGGTCGAGTCGATCGCCGTCGCGCTGATCCCGCAGCTCGGTGCGGACCGATTCACGCAACGCATCCAACCCGGCCCCGACGGTCGGTTCGCGTTCTCGCCGATGCCGGCGCTGGAGTACCGGCTTGAACTGCAACACCCGGAGCTGTTGCCGCTGTCGCAGAAGCTGACCGTCGACGGCAAGCAGCGCGAGGTCGACGTCGGTGACCTTCGCCCGACGTCGGCGCACGTCGTCCGCGGCGTCGTCTGGCGGCGCCATCACGCGACCGGCGTCGCGCACGCGCGCGTCGTTCTCGAAGGCGTCGAGAAGGGGCAGAGCGCCGGGCAGTCGGCGACGACCGACGCGTTCGGCGCGTTCGCGATCGCCGGCGTGCCGGCAGGTCGCTACCGCGTGCGGGTGAACGGCGCCGACGTCCGGCTGACGCGCGAGGCGATGCCGATCGTGTCGGTGCCCGGCGCCGACGTCGCCGTGCACGTCGACGTGCAGCCGCCGGTGCCGACCGGCGTCGTGACCGGTCGACTGCGCGATCAAGCGACCGGCCAGGCGATCGAAGGTGTCGTCGTGCAGGGCGTCGATCCGCGCCGCGTCACGGTCCAGGACGGACGGTTCACGGTGGTTGGGATGCCGGCTGGACTCGTCGACGTCGTCGTCGGCGCGAAGGGCTATCAGTCGATCCAGCAGCGAAAGGTCGCCGTCGACGCCGGCGGGATCCGCGACCTCCACGACCTCTGGTTGCAGCCCGGTGGCAATCTCGTCGTCCGCGTCGTCGACGAGCGCGGCCGCGCGATCGCCGCGAATCGCGTCAAGCTCGTGCTGACCGATGTCAGCGGACGGACGCTGGCGCATCACCTGCAGCCGGTCGAGATCGATCAGCGCAATGGCATCGCGAAGTTCGAGGGACTCGCGATGGCGACGTTCGTCTTGCAGGTCACCGGACCCGGCAACCTGCTGCCGGTGTCACAGCAGATCGAGATCGTCGATGCGCGACCGGTGCAGTGGAAGGTCACGCTGAAGCCGAAGCCCCGGCCTACGCGACGCCGCTAGGATCCGCGGCGCTCGTCTCCCGGAGGAATCCGATGCATCGATCCCGCTGCCGCCCGTCCGTGGCGGCATTCGTCGTCTGCGCGTTCGCCATGCCGGCCGTCGCGCAGTTCCCACGCCTCGTCTCCCCGAACGGCTTCGGTCCGGTGCCCGGCGCGAACACGACCGGGTACCCGTTCGGCTACGCGAACTACCAGTCGTTCCGCTACCAGCAGATCCACGACGACGTGACCGGAATCGCGCGCGTGATGCTGGGCTTGGCGATCCGCCGGAAGGAGATCGGGGCGCCGTACGTCGCGTTCTCGCCGACGCTGCGGATCGACTTGTCGACCGGGGGCGTCACGTCGCAGTCGGCGACGTCGACCTATGCGACGAACCACGGACCGAACGTCGCGACGGTCATGGCGACGACGACCCTGAACTTCGCGGCGACGAATCCGCCGACCGACGCGCTGGCAGCGCCGTTCGCGTATCGGATGCCGTTCGACCAACCGTTCGTCTACAGCGGCGCCGGCAGCATCTGCTGGGAGATCGTCATGACGGCGAGCACGTTCACGGCGGGCACGACGATGAACTTCGACCTCGTGCAGAACGGCATCGCGCGCAACCAGGCCTACGGCAACGGGTGCGGCGGGGTCACGCTGACCGGTTCGTATGCAGCGCCGAACCTCGTGCAGACGGTGTCCGGGCTCGCGCCGAACGCGCCGGCCGTGCTGATGCTCGGCGTCGAGAACCTGCGCGCGTTCGGATTGCCGCTGCCGCTCGATCTCGGCGTGCTCGGCGCGGTCGGTTGCTCGCTGTACCTCGAGCCGGCCGCCTACGTCACGGTCGTCGGCAGCGCGAGCGGCGTCGCGACGTTGTCGACGAACGTCTCGCAGATGCAGCCCGACTTCGTGCTGCAGTTCCAAGCGCTGGCCCCCAGCGCGGCGAACCCGCTCGGCCTGTCGTTCAGCAACGCGCTGGCGGCGATGCCGGTCACGCCGCGGACGTTCATGCGGAACTGGAACAGCAACGTCGCATCGGCGACCGGCAATCTGCAGTTGATCTTCGGCCTCGCCGTCGAGTTCCTGCAGCCGTGATGGGAAAGTGAAACAAAGGTGCCAGGCACCTTTGTTTCACTTTCCGCAGCAAAGCGCGCCGCCTCAGCGCCGCCGCTCGAAGACTCCCGGCAGCGCCGGCGCGACGTCCGCGACGGCGGCGGCGTAGTCGAGTCCGACGGCTGCGGCGACAGTCGCCGCGACTTGCGCCTGCGTCGTGTCGACGTCGCGGCGCACGCGCAAGGCCGGCGTGTCCGGACCGAGCACGGCGATCCAGATCCCGTCGGCGCCAGGGACGTCCTTGCCGTGATCGGTCCAGTCCTTCGGCGAAGGTCCTCGACCGTGGTCGGTCGTGACGATCAACGTCGTCTTCCCTGCGTAGCCCTCGGTCTCCCGCGCGAACCGCCACAGCTCGCGCAGGATGTCGTCCGCACGTCGCGCACCGTCGAGATAGCGGTCGTAGCGACGGTCGTGACCGAAGTCGTCGGTCTCGCCGAGCGCCAGGTACAGCAAGCGCGGACGCCGCTCCTGCAGAAACGCGCGCGCGCCGCGCCACGTCAGCGTGTCGTAGCGAACCTCGTCCCAGATCCGCGGCAACGAGTCCTGCATCTCGTTCAGCAGGCGCAGTTCGAGCGGATCCGGACCGATGTCGAACGGCTTCCATCCGGCGTTGACCGGAATCCCGCTGCGCGTCGCGTGGACGATCGCCGGAAAGACGTCCCAACTCGCGAACGCCGCGACGCGGCCTTCGAACTCCGGCCGCGCGTGGAGCCACTCCAGCACCGTGACGTTGGGGTTCGGACGCTTCGCGTTCGTGTCGATCCGCGGATCGGCGCGCCCGACGAGCAACTCCGAGTACCCGGGGTACGAGAAGTGGTGTCCGTTCGTCACGCGACACGGCGCGTTCGCGTCGACGTCGCCGAACACCTGACCCTGCGTCGCGACGACTCCCCAGAAGAACGGCATCAACGCCTCGCGCCGCGCCGTCGGGTCGCCGCGCCAGTACTTGCGCCGCAGCGCGAGGATGTCCCGCACGCCCTGGTCGCCGTGGATCAGCGCGTTGTCGGCGCCAGCGAAGACCTCCTGACGTCGAAGGCCGTCGAGCGTCACGAGGAACACGTTCTCGGTCTGCTGCGCGGTGGCGCAGGCGCCGCCGAGGAGCGTCAGGACGAACGCGAGCGGTGCCGCCGCGTGCGGGCTCCGCGGAGTCGCGCACTCGGGACACACGTCGGCGCACCGGTAGTGCTGCATGCCGTCGCACGTCGCGCACTGATACCCCTCGAGCCGGCTCGCGATCGGCGCGTCGCAGACGCGGCAGGCCGCGCCGACGAGCTGGACGCCGCGGCCGGGAAGCACTTCGCCCGACGTCGTGATCCCGCGCGCGAACACGCCGGCGATCGCGCGGTCCAGGTCGAAGAAGAGGACCGTGAAGCAGAGGAACCCGACGCACTCGGTGACGAGCATCGCGCGGCTCCAGACGACGACCTCGTCGAAGAACGTCGGTTCGATGTGGGTCGACCAGAACACGCCGGTGCGGACCAGCATCACGCCAACGAACACCACACGCAGGCCGAACGAGATCACGAACGCGACGATCAACAGCCCACGTCCGTGGCGCAGCCGGCCCGCATAGGTCGCCTGCATTTCGCGAATGATCCACCAAGCGTGGAACAGTCCATAGATGGGAATCGCGCAACCGAGGACGGCCCACCATGTCGGCCAGCGTGAGCGGCTCGACTCGTAGGCAAAGTTCGCGTGGGTGATCCAGAGCGCCGCGACGGCTGCCGCCATCGAGACGAACCACGCAATCGACGCAGCGGCGGCGATCACCAGGATCGATTCGGGGACGACCTGCTCCTGGCGGGGTTTCGCCAGCTCGGCCGCCCACGGCACCAGGTTCCACTGCAACACGGCGAACGCGATCGACAGAACGGCGAACGCGATCAGGTACGGCAACGCACGGGACCGTCTCGGCATCGACATCGGCGGGACGATAGCCACGCGTAGGATCCGAAGGACCATGCCCGTACCGCCCGGAGTGCTGTTCGAAGCCGTCGTCATGGACGTCGCCGGAGCGCGCACGGCGGTCGCGGATTCCGGCGCTGCGCGCCTCGAACTGTGCGTGCGCCTCGACGTCGGTGGCATCACGCCGCCGCGCGAACTGGTCCGCGACGTCGTCGCCGCCGCTTCCGTGCCGGTCCATGCGATGGTGCGACCGCGCGGCGGCGACTTCGTCCACGACGCCGCAGAGCTCGATGCGATGGTCGCGTCGATCGGTGCGCACCGCGACGCCGGCGCACGTGGCGTCGTCTTCGGAGTGCTGACGCGCGACCGCGCGATCGACCCCGCCGCGCCGGCGCGCCTCGTCGCGGCCGCGCGTCCGATGGCGGTGACGTTCCATCGTGCGTTCGACGAGACCCCCGATCTCGACGCGTCGCTCGACACGCTGATCGAACTCGGCGTCGAACGCGTTCTGACGTCGGGTGGCATGCCGACGGCGCCCGAGGCGATCGACGTCCTCGCGCGGCTCGTGCGCCGCGCCGCCGGTCGAATCGCGATCCTCGCCGGCGGCGGTGTTCGTCCGCAGCACTACGCGGAGTTGGCCGAGCGCGCTGGCGTGCGCGAACTGCACGGCTCGCGCTGGTGACGGCGCCGGCGCGCCGCCGGCGTCACTTCGGGTGCTTCGCGAGCCACTGCAGGTACAGCGCCATCTGCCGCCGCGCCTCCGCCGGAACGTGGTCGTAGGCCGGCATGTCCTCGGGCGGATCGACGAACACGGCGTCGAGGTCTGCCAGCTCCTGGTCGCCGGTCTCCGGCAGGTCCGGCGCGTCCTTGTCGGTCGTCCCGACGTCGCCGACCTTGTGGCAATCGATGCAGCGATTGCGACGCACCTGCAGGTAGCCCTCGCGCTGCTGCGCGTCGAGCGCCCCGAGCGGGTAGTCGAGGTTGCTCGGGTTGACGACGTCGCGCGACAGCGCCGTCGCCGTCAGCACGCCGATGACGAGGGCACCGATCACGGCCAGCGCGACGACGTAGCGACGTGTCGCCGGGCGATCGACGAACGGCAACAGCAGCACGCCGACGACGAGCACGTTCGGAAGCCAGAACGTGGCGACGACCTCGAGCGGCCCCTTCGCCCAGTGCAGCAGTTGGTTGAGCCACAGGAAGTACCACTCGGGTCGCGCCTCGAATCCGGGGTCGCCCGATTCGGCGACGACGCCGAGCGGTGCGCGGAACTGCGTCGCGAGGCCGATGACGAGCGCGCCGCCGACCAGCGCGGCCAGCGACTTCGGCACGGCCGACCGCAGCGGACGTCCCTCGATCGCGTCGACGGCGTGTGCCGCGCGCGACGCACCGCGCATCGCGAAGAACAGCGCCAGCGCGACGACCGGCAGCACGGCGACGTGCAAGAAGTGGAACCGCGTCAGCGTCGGCCCGCCGATCTCGTCGCCGCCGAGGACCGTGCTGCGGACGACGTCGCCGACGAACGGTGCGCTGGCGAGGATCTCGGCGCGGACCTGCGTCGCGGCGAAAGCGCGTTCGTCGAACGGCAGCAGTTCGCCGGTCACGCCGAACGCGAACAACGTCAGCAGCATGCCGACGCCGGCCAGCCAGACGCCGTGGCGCGGCGGGCGATGACCGCGTTCGACGAACATCGCGACGAGCCACAGCAGCGCCAGCGCGACGGTTGCGTGGGTGCCGTTCCAATGGGCGGCGCGCAGCCAGACGCCGAACGGCAGATCGGCCTCGATCGCACGGACCGAGTCGTGGGCGAGCGTCGTCGTCGGGACGTAGTGGAACGCGAGGCCGACGCCGGTCACCGCGGTGATCGCGAGGGCGGCGAGCATCGCCGCGCCGAGCATTCGTGCGATCCCCACGTCAGGACTCCGACAGGTGGATCATGCCTTCGCCGTCGGCGGGGACGTCGATCGGCATTCGTTCGAGCGGGCGCGGCGGCGGCCCGGACAGCACGGTTCCGTCGGCGGCGAAACGTCCGTCGTGGCAACGGCAGACGAGCGGGCGGGCCGTGTCGCTGGCGTCGATCTGCACCGGGCAGCGCATGTGCGTGCAGACGCCGGACAGCGCATAGATCGCGCCGGACGCGTCGCGTGACAGCAGGACGACCGTCGACACGGTCTCGACGCTCGGTCCGCGGCGCTGGCGGAACTGGACGACGCGCGACAGGAACCCTGTCTTCGGGACGTCGGCGGCGCGGCAGACCGGGAGTCGCCCGCGCGGCGTCGTCGTCGCCGGCGTCAGCAGTGCGCGGACGGCGACGAACGCGGCACCGAGGATCGGGACGGAGGCGATCCCGGCGAGCAGCACGCCGGCGAACGAACGGCGATCGGTGTCCATTCGGCGAAGCCTAGCAGGCAGCATCGGAACGTCTCGTTACGCTCCGCGCCCCATGACGACCGACCCATCGCGCACACGCGCACTTCTCGCGTCGCTCCTCGCGTTCGCATTCGCACTGCTCGCCACGGCCGCGCCGCGCGCGCAGGAGACCGTCGAGGCGCAGCGACCGGCGCAGGCCGAGAAGGTCGCGACGCTCGACAAGGTCGTTCGCCCGTTCCTGTGGCGAATCGAGGGCCCGGTGCCGAGCTACCTTTACGGAACGATCCATCTGCCCGACGACGTGCTGACGGCGCTGCCGGCGCGCGTCGCGGCGGCGATCGACAGCGTCGACGAGCTGTACACGGAGCTGCCGTTGGAACTCGGCGCGATGCTGAAGGCGCAGGGGAAGATGATGCTGCCGGGGAAACGGCGGCTGGCCGACGTCGTCGGTCCGGAGTTGCACGCGCGCGTCAAGGCGTTCGCCGAGCGCAAGGGGGCGGGTGCGATGATGCCGATGCTCGATCGCTTTCAGCCGTGGGCCGTCGCCACGCAACTCGCGCTGCTCGACCGGCTCGCGGAGATCGCGTCGAAGCAGCCGCTCGACAAGGTCGTCTACGAGCGGGCGAAGAGTGCGAAGAAGAAGGTGGGGGGGTTGGAGACGATCGACGAGCAGATCGGCGTGTTCTCCGACATGACCGACGACGAGCAGCGGCAGTTCCTGGCCGCGAGCCTCGACTCGATCGAGGAGGACGAGGCGGCGGGCAAGGATCCGTTGGCCGAGATCGTGCAGATCTACCTGTCCGGCGACGAGGCGAGGATCGCCGCGCTGATGAACGAGGTCGACCTGCCCGAGGGGCCGCTGCGGACGCGGCTGATCGCGAAGCTGCTCGACGAGCGCAACCTGCGGATGGTCGATCGGATCGTCCGGAAGATGCAGGAGGACCCCGAGAAGTCGTTCTTCTTCGCCGTCGGCGCGGCGCACTATCCCGGTGAGATCGGGATCCTCGAGCTGCTGCGCAAGCGCGGCTATGCCTGCACGCGCCTAGGCCTCGAGCCATCCGCCGAGGAGGAAGCCGCCGCCCGCACCGCGATCGACGCCGCGATCGCGCGCCGCGAGCGCGAGTTGGAAGCACTTCGCGGGAGAAAGTGAAACAAAGGTGCCTGGCACCTTTGTTTCACTTCGTACGGGAAAGTGA
>JAEYTU010000178.1 GCA_023433825.1 Planctomycetota bacterium | reverse complement strand
ACTCCGAACAGGAACAGGACCTGCGCGACCCGCCCGACGATCGCGCCGCTCATCGGACCACCGCGCGCGCGCCGTTGCTGATGCCGACGCCGAGCGGTGTCGACGTCGCGTCGACCGCCGCACCCTGCAGGAACAGCCGCAGTCCCGACAGTGTCGGATCGTTCGGCACCGGCAGCGACAACGCCGCCGTCGCGCCGGACGCCGCACCGCCGAGCACGGTGTAGATCGACTGCACGCGCAATTCGCAGCTCGACCCGAACAGCGCGAAGCCCGGAGCGCTCGCGCCGGCGATCAACCACGCGACGGGGGCGTTCGCCTGCAGCGGCGCGAACGTCGTCGTGAACGTCCCACCGATCGCCGGCAGTGACGTCACGTCGAGCGACGTCAGCCCGAGTGCTCCGCCGCACCCGCGCCCGTAGACGGTGAACGACGGACGGTTCGGCACCAGTTCCCACGTGTCGGTCGGCGGCGTGGGCGGACGTGTACCCCCGAACATCACGATCGTCCGACGCGGCAGGTCGAACGCCATCGACACGTTCGCACGACCGCCGCCCGCGGGCGCCGTGCCGCCGCGGTACTCGTGCCAGTACGTCCCGTCGAACTCCCAGGTGTCGTTGAGACGCGTCCCATTGCCGGTCAGACCCTGGCTGACGACCGTGACACCGCGTGTCAGGTCGTAGGCCATCGCGAATCCGCTTCGCCACAGCGGCGTCGGCAGGGGCGTGACGACCTGCGTCCACGTCGAGCCGTCGAACTCCCACGTGTCGTTGAGCTGCGTCGAGTTGGCTGTACCGCCGAACAGGACGATTCGCGCGCGCAGCACGTCGTAGACGATCGACATGTTCGTGCGCACCGGCGGCGACGTCGCCGGCGTGCGCTGCGTCCAGTCGACGCCGTTCCATTCCCACGTCTCGTTCAGGTACCCGCTCGCCGTCGATCCGCCGAACAGGACTTGCACGCCGCGCGCGACGTCGAAGGCCATTGCACTGCCGTATCGCGGACTCGGCGCATTCGTCGACGTGCGCTGGGTCCAGTCGACTCCGTTCCACTCCCAGGTCTGATTCGTGATGGTGCCTGGGAACAAAGCGCTGTCGACGCCGCCGAACAGCGTCGTCACGTTGCGCGTCGAGTCGTAGGCCATCGCGTAGCTGTCGCGCCGCGGCGGAACGGTCGCCGGCGACTTCTGTGTCCACGTCGTTCCGTCGAACGTCCACGTGTCGTCGAGCGCCGAAGTCGACGCCGTCGAGTACCCGCCGAACATGACGGTCTCGTTGCGCGCGCTGTCGTAGACGAGGCGTGCGAGTTGTCGCCCTTGCGGCCCGCTCGCTGGGTGCATCACCCAATCCTGTGCACCGATGCCGAGTGGCGTGACTCCGAGCACGAGCAGGACCTGCGCGGGAAGCCCGACGATCGCGTCGCGAACGGAGTCGATCGCGCGCTTCATCGAACGATCGCGCGCGCCCCGTTGCTGATGTCGAGTCCGAGGGGGAACGACGTCGCGTCGATCGCTGCGCCCTGCAGGAACAGCCGCAGTCCCGACAGCGTCGGATCGTTCGGGACCGGCAGCGCCAACGCCGCCGTCGCGCCGACCGCGGCGCCGCCGAGCACGGTGTAGATCGACTGCACACGCAGCTCGCAGCTCGACCCGAACAGCGCGAACCCCGGAGCGCTCGCGCCGGCGATCAACCACGCGACGGGGGCGTTCGCCTGCAGCGGCGCGAACGTCGTCGTGAACGTCCCGCCGATCGCCGGCAGTGACGTGACGTCGAGCGAGGTCAGCCCGAGCGTGCCGCCGCACCCGCGGCCGAAGACGGTGAACGACGGACGGTCCGGCACCAGTTCCCACGTATCGGTTGGTGCCGCCGGCGAACCCGCGCCGCCGAACAGCACCATCGTTCGACGCGGCAGGTCGAACGCCATCGACACGTTCACGCGCCCGCCCGCTGCCGGCGACGCGCCGCCGCGGTACTGGTGCCAGTACGACCCGTCGAACTCCCACGTGTCGTTGAGGCGCGTCCCGGTGGCCGACAGTCCCTGGCTGACCACGGTGACGCCGCGCGTCAGGTCGTAGGCCATCGCGAACCCGCGGCGCGCACCCGGCGGCGGCAGCGGCGTGACGACCTGCGTCCACGTCGACCCGTCGAACTCCCAGGTGTCCCCGTAGTGCGCCGAGCCCGCCGTGCCGCCGAACAGGACGATGCGCGCGCGGAGCACGTCGTAGACGATCGACATGTTCGTGCGCGGCGGAGGCGACGTCGCCGGCGTTCGCTGCGTCCAGTCGACGCCGTTCCATTCCCACGTCTCGTTCAGATACCCGCTCGCCGTCGATCCACCGAACAGGACCTGCACACCGCGCGCGACGTCGAACGCCATCGCGCTCCCGAAGCGCGGGCTCGGCGCGTTCGCCGACATGCGCTGCGTCCAGTCGACGCCGTTCCACTCCCAGGTCTGGTTCGTGATGCTGCCGGGGAACGCCGAGCTGTCGACACCGCCGAACAGCGTCGTGACGTTGCGCGTCGAGTCGTAAGCCATCGCGTAGGTGTCGCGCCGCGGCGGAACGGTCGCCGGCGACTTCTGCGTCCACGTCGTCCCGTCGAACGTCCACGTGTCGTCGAGTGCCGAACTCGACGCCGTCGAGTAGCCGCCGAACATCACGGTCTCGTTGCGCGCGCTGTCGTGGACGAGGCGTGCGAGTTGCCGCCCTTGCGGCCCGCTCGCCGGGTTCTGCACCCAGTCCTGCGCGGTCAGTGCGATCGGGGAGCCGGCGAGTGCCGCCAGCGTCGCGACGCAGCGGAGAACGGAACGCGGGGAGGTTCGGGTACGGATCGAAGTCATGGTGGAGTGCATCTCGGCGCAGGGGCGACGGGCTGGGCAGGGGCGGCACGATAGCGATCGCTTCGCGGCGCGATTCGTCACCGAGGTTCCTTTACCGGCGTCGATCGGTTCGGATCGCGCGATGCGCAGTGCATCGATCGCCTTCGTCTTGCTCACGGCATGCGCCGGAACCGCCGGCCGCGCGCCGAGCCATTTCGACCTGACGCAGTTCGCGCCGCTGTTCGACGGCGCGACGCTGAACGGGTTCGTGACGACCGGTGGCCGCTACGACGGTCACGCCGATTGGCGCGTCGAGGACGGTGCGATCGTCGGGCGTCAGGCCGATGTCAAGGCGGGCGGACTGCTCTACACGGAGCGGCAGTACCGCGACTTCGAGTTCAGCGTCGAAGTGTTCCTGACGTATCCGTTCGACAGCGGGATCTTCGTGCGGATGGTGCCGCCACCCGGCGGCAAGGGCGTGCAGGTCACGCTCGACTACCGGCCCGGTGGCGAGATCGGCGCGATCTACGCCGACGGCTTCCTCGCGCGGAACGACACGGCGTCGTCGCTGTGGCGCCGCGATGCGTGGAACCGCGTCGACGTCCGCTGTCGTGGAACGCCGATCCACGTCGAGGCATGGCTCGACGGGACGAAGATCGCCGATCACCGCGTCGCCGATCCCGACGCGTATGCGTCGATTGGTCGGATTGGACTACAGGTGCACGGCGGTCGTGACGAGCCGCCGGACGCCTGCGTGAAGTTCCGCGACCTCCGGATCCGCGAGCTCCAGGATGCCTCGGCCTCCGAGGAACGCGCGGCGCCGACGCGGACCGGCGGTCAGTAGTCGTCGCCGCCGCCGCCGCCACCGCCGTCGTCGTCGCGGTCGCGGAAGCCGCCACGTTTGCCGCCGCCGCTGCCGCCGCGGCGATCGCCACCGCCGCCGCTGCCGCCGCCGAAGCCACCGC
>JAEYTU010000117.1 GCA_023433825.1 Planctomycetota bacterium | reverse complement strand
CTGCAGGACCTCGCTCGCGAGAGCGGCCGGTCGCGGATCCGGATCAGTCCGGAAGCGATGCAGGTCCTGATGCGGCACGTCTGGCCGGGGAACGTCCGCGAACTGCTGAACGAGGTCCGCCGCGCCGCGATTCTCTGCGACGGTGTGATCCTCGCCGACCATCTCAGCGACTCGGTGCGCAACCCATCCGACCGCGACGGCGAACTTTCACTGCCGGCCGAGTCCGGAACGACGTTGCCGGCGATGGTCGAGGAACTCGAGGCACGTCTGATCCGCAAGGCGCTGCAGAAGGCGACCGGCAACAAGAGCCGCGCCGCCGAGATGCTCGGGCTGTCGCGCTTCGCGTTGCAACGCAAGCTCGAGAAGTACGCGATGGAGGGTTCGGTCGACGAGGCCGACGGGACGCAGGTGAAGTGACGTTCCAGCAGCCGTTCGCCGACTACGAGATCCTCGCCCGCGTCGGTTCGGGCGCGATGGGCACCGTCTTCAAGGCGCGGCAGAAGAAGCTGAACCGGATCGTCGCGCTCAAGGTGCTGAAGCCGTCGCTGGCGCGCGACGCTCGGTATGTCGATCGGCTCCGCCGCGAGGCGCGCATCGTCGCGGCGCTGAACCATCCGAACATCGTCGCGGGTCACGATCTCGGCGAGGAAGCGGGCTACCACTTCTTCGTGATGGAGTTCGTCGAGGGGCGATCGCTGAAGGATCTGCTCGCCGAGTGGGGGACCTTCCCGGAAGAGCAGGTGCTCGATGTCGCGATCCAGATCACGTCGGCGCTCGACCACGCGTTCCGGAAGGGTGTCATCCACCGCGACGTCAAGCCTGGCAACGTGCTGATCGATGCGCACGGTCACGTCAAGTTGACGGACATGGGGCTCGCGAAGGGCCCGACGGACCTGACGATCACGCGCGACGGCGCGACCGTCGGGACGCCGCAGTACATCAGCCCGGAGCAAGCGCGCGATCCGCAGTCGGCCGACATTCGCAGTGACCTCTATTCGCTCGGGTGCACGCTGTTCCACATGGCGACCGGTCAACCGCCGTTCGTCGGTTCGACGCTCGCCGAAGTGTTGACGAAGGTGCTTCAGGATCGCGCGCCGACGGCGCACGGCATCAATCCCGGGATCGGCGACGGACTCAGCCTCGTGATCCGCAAGCTGCTCGCGAAGGATCCGGATCTGCGCTACCAGGATCCGGAAGCGCTGATGGAGGATCTCGAGCGCGTGCGGCGGTCGGAGCAGCCCGACGTCGACGTCTCGCAGCTCGACTCGGGCGAGCGACGCAGCCCGTGGTATCGAAGTCCGGTCATGGTCGCTGGCGTCGCCGGGGGCTTCGCCGTGCTCGCACTGGTCGCGGTCGTCGCCCTCTGGATGCGTGGCGACGGCGGCGATGGTCCGGTCTGGACGTCGGAGTCGCTGAAGCGCGAGATCGGCGAACGACTCGCCGCGGCGCCCGACTTCGCCGCGAAGCACGCGGTTCTCGACGCCGCGTCTCGCGCGCTGGCGGACGAACGACTGCGTCCGATCCTCGAGTCGATGCGCGTCGCCGTCGAGAGTTCGCTCCGCACGGAACTCGTCCGGTCGCTGACCGAGACCTGCGCGGCGGAAGCAACGGCGTTGCGGAACTGGCTGTCCGGCGCCGGCGTCGGTCGCGTTCCCGACGAGTACCTGCGCGAGGTGTTCGATCCGCTGGTGCGTCGGACGCATCGGATCGGAATCGCCGAGCTTCCGGCCGGAACTCGCGACGCGCTGTCCGCGCAGTTCCGGCGACTGGTCGACGACGCACTCGAACGTCGCGACGCCGCGTACCGCGCGGACCTCGACGAGTACGCCGCGCGTCGGATCGATCGCGCCGTCGAAGACCAGATCGAGGGCGGCGACTTCGTCGCGGCCGAGCGCGTGCTTCGCGACGCCATCGCGGCCTGGTACGCGCAGGAAGGACGACCAGCGGCCGTCGACTTGCCGGCAGCGCTTCGCGCGGCGACGGACGACCTGCTGACGAAGCGTGAGTCGACGTGGATGCAGCGGATCGCCGAGGCCGAGCAGCGGCGGTCGTCGGCGTTGCGCGAGGAAGTCCAGCGATCGGTCGCGATGCTCGACGGGGCCGAGGCCGAACGCGATCCACGGCGGACGATGCGCGAGTTCGAGCGCCTTCGTGAGGAGTTGCTCGAGCTGTATCCGGCGACGCGATTCCGCAGCAGTTCCGATCCGTGGCCGAAGGTCGAGGCGGAGCTGCGGATCTACGAACGCAAGGTCCGCGGTGCCGTCGAGGCGCTCGACGAGCTCGCGCTCGACGACCTGATCCGACTCGTGCTGCAGGGGCTGCTCGACGGCGGCGAGATCCGCGACGCCATCGTCTGGGTCGACCTCCTCGACCTCGTCGGCGAACGCGCCGTCGAACGTCGCCGACGATTCCGTCAATGGCTCGACGACGCATCGCAGGCCGAACGGCAGCTGGCGGAGCGGGTTCACGCGGCGGGCGGCTCGGTTCGCACGACGCGCGCCGTCGACGGCGTCGACGAACCGGCGACGCTGGTCGCGGCGCCGGCCAGTGGTGGGTCGCCGTTCCGGTTCGAGACGCGCACCGGATTCGCCGACGCGCGGCCGGCAGCGATTCGATGGTCGGACGTCGTGCGCGCGACCGGGACCGGCGGCGGGTTGCCGGACTCCGCCCGTCGCGGGATCGCGTTCCTGTTGGCACTGTCCGGTGATCTCGGCCGGGCGGTCGCCGAGTATGCAGCCGTCGACGAAGCCGATGCGCGGCGGTTCACGGCCGACGTCGTCGACCGGATCAAGCTGCTGCGGCCGCGGGCGAAGTCCGAAGCCGATGCATTGCTCGACGAATTGCTGGCCGCGTTCCGGACGAAGGACGTCGTCCGAGTGCAACTCGCGCTGGATCGGATGTCGGACACCGCGATTGCCGAACGATTCGCCGACGACCGGCGCGTTCGCGAGGTCGCGCAGTGGGTGCAACGCGAACGGACACGCCGTTCGCTCGACGGCCGTTTGCGACAGTCGTTCCCCGGCGCCACCGTCGAGGTCGACGAAGCGCTCGGGTTCGTCGTCGATCTGCGCGGCGCGGCGTTGCCGGTCGGCGAGGGTTTCGTGCGCTCACCGAATGGACTGCGGATCGCCGTCGACGGCGCACCGGCGTGGGTGTTCCGGATCGCCGACGAGAAGCGGGCGTTCGTGTCGATCGAACTCGACGTCGCATTTCCGGATCCGTCGACGGGACCTCGTGTCGTGCTGCTCGATGCCGCCGGAATCGGTGTCGTATTCGGATTGCTGCACGACGGCTCGGTCGTGGCCAAGGTCGTGCCTGCCGAGATCCTCGGACGCCCGGAGGCGCTGCGTCGGGCGATGCAGAAGTCGATCGAGTCGACGTGGCTCGAGCCGCGTGCGTGGGTGCTGCCGGGAATCCGGCAGACGTTGCGCGTCGACGTCGAACCGTCGCGCGGGCGTCAGCACGTCGTGGTCAAGTTCGCGCGCGTCGTCCTCGCGGACGAGACCGTCTCGATCGATGCGCCGGCCGGGCCACTCGCCGTTCGCGTGCAGGGCACGTCGTCGGTCGAGATCGCCCGGCTCGGCATCGCCGCCCGGAACTGAGGTCCGGACCGCGCGTCAGAGCTTGAACGTCGCGACGAGCTGCGAAAGTTCGCGAACGCGGTCGGAACTCTGCTTCGCCGTGCTGGCGAGTTCCTCTGAGTTGGCGGCGTTCTGCTGCGTGACCTTGCTGAGCTCGCCGACGCCGTTCGTGATCTGCGCGACGTTCGTCGCCTGCAGACCGGTCGAGTCGGCGATGTCCTTCAGAAGGTCGTTCACCTTGCCGGTCTCGCTGCGGATCGTCGTGAACACTTCGCTGACGCTGACGGCGATCTTGCCGCCGGTCTCGGCGCGTGCCGTCGACTGGCCGATCATCTCCGACGTCATGCGGGCGGCCTGTGCGCTGCGCTGCGCGAGGTTGCGGACTTCCTCGGCGACGACGGCGAAGCCCTTGCCCGCGTCACCGGCGCGAGCCGCTTCGACGGCGGCGTTCAGCGCCAGCAGATTCGTCTGGAACGCGACGTCGTCGATGACCTTGACGATCTTCGCGACCTCACGACTCGACTCCTGGATTGCCTGCATCGCTTCGTTCATCCGCTCGATCTCGCGACCGCCGTTGCTCGCGGCTTCCGCGGCGCGCTCGGCGAACGCCGCCGCGTGCGTCGCATGCTCGGAGTTGCGGGTCGTCGCGCCGGTGATCTCCTGCAGTGACGCCGTGATCTCTTCGATCGCGGCGGCCTGTTGCGACGCACCGGTCGCGAGCTGTTCGCTGTTTCCGGCGATCGCGTCGGCACCGTCGTCGATCTCCTTCGTGCTGTGGCGCACCTGCAGCAGCGTTTCCTGGATGCGTCCGACGAACCGGTTGAACCAGTTCGCGACCGTGCCGATCTCGTCGGAGCGGTTGCTGTCGATTCGCTGCGTCAGATCGCCGTCGCCGACCGCGATGTCACGCAATCGGACGCCGAGTCCGCCGAGCGGCCGCGACAGTTGGCTTCGGAGCAGCAACCACAGCAGCCCGATTGCGACCAACACGACGGGCGCCGTCGCCATCAGATCGTGATAGGCGAGAGCGGTGAGCTTGGCATCCCGTTTGTCGAGCGGCATCACGACTTCGTAGGCGCCATGGATCTTGCCTTCCTTCCAGCCCTCCATCCGGAAGCCGACGATGTCCTTGCCGTCGTTCGTCGGACTCGTCTTCGGATCACCGTGGCACATCAGACAGCTGCGTTCGAGCCGGATGCCACGCATGTAGTGCAGTCGATTCGTGACGTTGTCGACGCGGACCATGTGACTTGGGCCGCCTGCCTCCATCTGCGCCGTCAGGTCGCTGATCAACTGGTGACGGAAGCGACCCGAGATCGGGTCCTTCAGCGGATCGTGCTCTTCGTTGCGTGCTTCGAGCGACGTGACGCGGAAGTCGATGCCCTCGCGCTGTGCTGCTTCCCGCGCCGCCGTCCAACCCGCGACGACCGGGATCGTCTGGTAGAGCCGCGACTCGCGATAACTGCGACGCGCGGCCAGGACCTCCTTGACCTCCGCGATCAACTCGTCCTTCGCGAACATGTCTTCGTCGTGCATGCGCTGCGTGTTGGCGCGCGCTGCGTCGGCGACGGCCGTGAATGCCGCCGCATGTTCGACCATCGCGTGCTCGGCCTCTTCCGAGAAGCCGCTGGCGAACGACCAGAAACTCGCGCCGAAGACGACGGCGAGAATCAGTGCGCTGGAGACCAGGATTCGAAACGTGAGGCTGAATCCGCGCTTCGCGCCGGCGGCCTCCGATGTCGCAACTGCAGGATGACTCATGAACGATTGCCTCGGTGGTGGAGGCTGCGCCCATCGACGACGCCGCCTTCGCGACTTGAAGGCTCCTGCGGGCATTCCCTCAGGCTGACGGTCGGGAGATCCCGCGCGCGGTCGAACGGCGCGTTGACGTCGGCGTCATGGACGCCGGCCGCGGAACGTCAGCGACGCGGTGGTGTCGCCGGAAGATCCGCCGCGCGGATGCCCTCGCGCTCGACGCGGCGTCGGGTCGCCTCGATCGCCGCACGCGCGGCGGCGTCGGGCTCCGACGCCAGCCATCGTTGCCATTGCGTCGACGCCGCTCCGTCGGCACCGACGGCGAGCAGTGCCCGGACGGCGAGATCGGGCGGAAGCCGGGCCGCGGCGCGCGAGAGGGCCTCGGCGAATCGCTCGGGCGCGGACGCGGCGAGAGTGGCGTGGTGCCGCCCGAGAAGCCGCAACGCCGCGAGTGGCTCGCCGCTGGCGAGCGCATCGTCGTGCAGGTCGAGCAGCGCGTCGGCGTCGAGTGCACCCCCGGATCGCGCGTACGCCTCGAGACCGGTCTCGAAGGCACGCCGGCGCAATCCGGCGCTCCGCTGGCGATCCCCGAGCGCGGACAACGTCGCCGCGGTGCTGACGCAGAAGTCGACGAAGCGCCGTGATTGCACGTCCGCATTCGCCGGCGTCAGTTCGGCCAGCTGGGCCGACGGGGACTCGACCCGTGGACTCAGTGCGCGACGGCGTTCGGTTCGCGCGAGTCGCACGAACGCATGGCGATCGCCGCCGTCGTCGCGCAGCGCGAGACCGTGCAGTGCCGCGTTCGACCGACCGTCACGGGCGAGCGTTCGTTCGAAGCGGGACTGGATCCAGTTCGCGAGGCGCAGACTCGGATCCAGCGCCGCCGCGAGCGTCGATGCCGCGAGCGCCGGGGCGGCGTCGTCGCGCGCAGCGGCGACGAGTGCGCGCGCCAGGTGCAATCGAGCGCGCAGCGCCAGCGGCTCCGGGTGGCCGGTCGCAGTCAGCGACGCCGACGTCGACGCGAGGAGTTGGTCCGCGAGGTCGGGCCGATCGTCGGCCAGCGCGCGCATCGCTCGCTCCAGACTCTCGCCGGCGTGCACGACCGAGCGGACGCGGTCGAACGACCGCCGGAGGTCGATCGTGCCGCTGGCGGCTGCGACCAGCCGAGATCCGTCGCGCAGCGAATGGACCGTGAACGTGATCGCGTCGTCGGCCGCGCCGTGCACGCCGCTCGTCGGCGAGCGTTCGACGATGCGTGCGCACAACAGCGGAGCCGTTGGCGCGAGCGGCTCCACGAGTCGGATCCGCGCGTTGCGCACGACTCGGAACGCGTCCGGCGCGCGACGTTCGTACCGGACTTGCAGCCGATTGCCGTCGACGAGGATCGGTGCCCCGGACCGGTACGGCGCAGGATCACTGCCGCGGTATTCGCCGCGGACGGTCTCGGCGACGAGCCATGCGACCGCCGATGCCGGGAGCGCGACGGTCATCTCCGTCGGTTCCATCGGGTGCCGTTGCGTCGGAACGGACGTGCAGCCGATCGACGCGCAGGCTGCGACGAGCCACGCCGCGAGGTGTCCGATGTGATGAGTCCCGCGCATGCTCCCTGTCGCGGAATCGTCCAGTGGGTCGGGCGGCTTGAGGCACGGTGCGACAGCGTCCCGGTTCGGGGCACGGCCGAGCGTTCGAGACCACGACATCGCTGCGTCTTCGCACATCGGCTTGCGCCACGCCGCGCCGCCGGTAAGCGAGCGCCCGCATGAGCACGACCACGGTGACACTGATCCGCCACGGTGAGACCGAGTGGAACCGGACGGGACGGTTGACCGGCCGCGAGGACATGCCGCTGACGCCGGAGGGGGCGGCGACGGCGACGCGACTGCACGCGCGGTTCGGGTTGCGTTCGTTCGCGTTGGTCCTGGTCAGTCCTGCGATTCGTGCGCGGCGGACCTGCGAACTCGCGGGACTCGCCGAGCGCGCGGAGGTCGACGCCGATCTGCTCGAGTGGGACTACGGCGTCCACACCGGGCGGACGATGGCCGACGTGCGTCGCGAGCACCCGGCGTGGGACGTGTTCGACGACGGGTGCCCCGGCGGCGAAACGCGGCTCGACGTCGAACGTCGGGCCCGGCGCGTCCTCGATCGCATCGCCGCGGTGTCCGGGGACGTCGCGCTCGTCGGTCACGGGCATCAGCTGCGCGTGCTCGCTGCGCTCTGGCTCGGGCTCGACGGCAGCCACGCGCGTCACCTCGCCTTCGGCAACGCTCGGTTCGGCGTCCTCGGTCGGCAGCATCGCGATCCGGTGCTGCTCGCGTGGAACGTCGACCCATAGCGGCACGCGATGGGGCTGCAGCCCAACGTCCTCGCGTTGCGCGCGAGGACCGAAACCGCGGGCCCCGATGGGACAGTGTTGCTGGGGCCTCCCGTGCCGCTCGCGACACCGACGGCAAACCGTGGTTGCCACGGAACGAACCCGACGAACTGCTGCAACCCGCGACGAATCGCGGCACGACCGGCCCATGACGGTGGGGGAGCGAACGGATCAGTCGTCGCGGATCGAGTAGCGCGCGCGTTCGTCGGCAGTCAGCGAACGGGGAGCGAGTCGCAGCGCCAGACCGGCGACGTCCAGTGGCCAGATCCGGAGCGTGCCGTCGAGCTGCGCCGTGACGACGGCATCGCCGAGCGCCGATCGGATCGGGGCGATCGCGATCGGTCGCGCGCGGCGTTCCCGCAGGCGCATCCGTGGCGCGCCGTCGCGGGCTGCATGCACGGCGATTCCGCCGTCGTGCCCGAGGACGACGATCGCGTCGGCGACCGAAACCAGATCGGCGATCGGTTCGCGCAAGGCTTCGAACGACGACACCGCCGCGCCGTCGTCACCGTCCCAGACGCGAACGACGCCGTCGGTTCCGCCGCTGAGCAGGCGGTTGCCGGCCCAGCGCAGCGCGGTGATCGGCGTGCCATGGCCCTGAAGCATCGCGATCCGTGAGCCGTCGACGCCGTTCCACAGCAGGACGAACGGGTCGTCGCCGGCACTCGCCAGCCGCTTGCCGTCGTCGCGGAACGCGAGTCGATTCGCGGGGACGCGATGGCCTTCGAGGGTTGCGAGCGAGTTCCCGTCGGCGAGGCGCCAGAGCCGGATCGTCCGATCGTTCGCACTGGTCGCGGCGCGCACGCCGTCGGTCGTCGTCGCGAGAGCGAGCAGCGGGCCCACGTGCCCGACGAGCTTCGTGCGCAGCGTCAGGTCGTCGACGTCGAACACCCGCGCCGTCTCGTCGAACGCCGCACTGACGACCGTCGACGGCGGTGCGAAGCGCAGCGCCGAGATCAGGTCGTCGTGGGCGCCGTGCGCCTCGGCGGTCAGGATCCCGGTCGCGACCTCGTGCACGAAGAGACTCGCGTCGGTCGCGCTGCAGACGCGTTCACCGTCGTCGGTGAACCGAACCTGCGTCACGCCGGACTCGCCGGGAATGGTCTGCAGCAGCAGACCGTCGCTGGTGCGGAGCGAGAGCATCCCGTTCTCGTCGCCGGACACGAATGCGGACCCGTCGCGCGACGCATCGAGGCAGCGGATCGGCGCTTCGTGGCTGCGATACGTCAGCCCGCGACCGAGTGGTTCCCGCCGCCAGACGCGCGCTGTCCCGTCCGCACTCCCCGTGACGATGCGTGCGCCCGCGTCGTCGAACGCGGCACTCGTCGGTGGAAGCGCATGGCCACGCAGCGCCGGATACGGGACGACGCCGAGCCGGTCGAACGCGACGCCCGCGCCGGCGTCCGACACGTCGAAGGCGACGAAGCCGCCGTTCGGTGCCGTCGCCACCGATGCGATGTTCTCGCCGAGATCCAGGACGGCGACACCACTCGCGACGTCGTGGACCAGTGCGCGATGCGAGCGCACGCCCTTGCGCATCGCAGCGAGCGTGACGACGCGAACGTCGTCGTCGACGAACTCGATTCGCGCGACGTGCGGTGCGCCTGCCTGCAACACCGGGCCCGGAGTCTCGTCGAGCAGCGAATGGACGTAGACGCGGCCGTCCCGACCGCCGACCGCGAAGCGGACGCCATCGGCGGCGAACGCGCTCGACGCGAGCCCCGCGGGGGGCCCGTCGACGGTCCGGCGCAGCACGCCATCGGCGTCGAACAGTCGCGCCTTGCCGTCCTCGCTCGTCGTCAGAACCACACTGCCGTTCGGCGAGAAGCACGCCGACGTCACCGGTCCGCCGTGCGGACGGAGCTCCTGCAACTCGGCGCCAGTGGCCACGTCGTAGACGTGGGCGATCCCGCCGGGTGACACCGCGACGAGCCGCGTCCCCAGCGGTGCGAAGCGCACGTCGAGCGCACCGACGAGCGGCGCGACCAATCGCCCCTCCGGCCAGGTCCAGAGTCGGACCCCTGTGTAGGGATCGCCGGTGAACGTGACGACGTGCGCGGCGTTCGGAGC
>JAEYTU010000108.1 GCA_023433825.1 Planctomycetota bacterium | reverse complement strand
CGTCTCGACGCCGCCGAGTTGCTGGCACTCGGCGTCATCGACGTGATCCCCGGCGCCGATCCGGGCCTGCCCGGCGATCTCGCGCGTTGGACGCGCCAGTTGTTGCGCGCGATGCGCGCGCTCGTCGAACCGCTGCGGCAGATGCTCGCGATCCCACCGTCGCCGCGCATCGCTGCGCGCACCGCGAACCGCGCGCCGACGCCGAGCGCCGAGGCGGCTGCCCGCGCACCCCGCCGCACGCAGCCCGTCGCCGCGGCCGGGACCGGCGTCATCGGTTCGCGACGCGAGGCCGCCGCGGAGTCGACCCGCGAAGTGCCGATCGGACTCGAGACGCCGCAGTGCATCGCGATCGGCATCTCGACCGGCGGACCGGCGGCGCTGGCCGAACTCTGGCCGCAGTTCGATCCGACGCTGCTGCCACCGGTCCTCGTCGTGCAGCACATGCCGGCCGACTTCGTCCCGCCGTTCGCCGCGCGTCTGACGCAGGGCAGTCGCCTGCCGACGAGCGTCGCCGACGACATGACGACGCCGTTGCCCGGTCACGCGTACATCGCGCCCGGCAATCGCCACCTGATCGTGCAACGCCAGGCGAACGGCGGACTGACGCTGCGCGTCGTCGACGAGCCGACCGTCAGCGGCCATCGCCCGTCCGCCGACCGCCTGTTCCGTTCGCTCGCCGATGCGCGCATCCCGACGCTCGGGATCCAGATGACCGGGATGGGGCGCGACGGTGCGGCGGAGTTGAAGCGACTCTGCGATCAGGGCTGCCTGACGATCGGCCAGGACGAAGCGAGTTGCGTCGTCTACGGGATGCCGCGCGTCGCGATGGAACTCGGCGCGATTCGCCAGCAGATGCCGCTCCGCGAGATCCCCGGCTACGTCCAACACGTCTTCCGCGTGCTCGCGACGCGGCGTGGGACGCCGCTTTGAGTTGCCGTTCCGACGCCGCTACCGTGCCGCGCGTAACGCCGTCAGCCAACGGCCACTGCCCATGAACGAACCCCGAAACCTGTTGCGAGACGCATGGTCCACGTCCTGAAAGCGCAGACGAACGGCGCAGGTCTCGCGATCGCCATCGTGGTCGCGCGCTTCAACGACCTCGTGACCGATCGACTGCTGAGCGGCGCGACCGACTTGCTGGAACGCAGCGGCGTCCGCAGCGACGCGATCACCGTCGTCCGGGTTCCTGGCGCGTTCGAACTGCCGCTCGCGTGCCGGTGGCTCGCGCAGTCCGGTCGGTTCGACGCGGTGCTGGCGCTCGGCGCCGTCATCCGCGGGAGCACCGATCACTACGACCACGTCTGCAATCAGGCGTCGCGCGGGATTCTCGACGCCGGAATCGCGACGTCGGTGCCGGTCGCCTTCGGACTGCTGACCTGCGACACGCTCGAACAAGCGCTCGAACGTGCCGGCAGCAAGGCCGGCAACAAGGGCGCCGACGCAGCGGCGGCGGCGTTGGAGATGGCGGCGCTGAAGCCGCTGCTGACTGCGAAGTCACCGCCGCAGCCGTGACGCCGCTCGTCGACTGAGGCTGCGGGCGGATTGCGGCGCCGCAGCGCGTCGCTATCCTCCCTCCCCTTCCGACCCTGCGCCGTCGCTCTTTCCCACCCTCCCGTGACGACCACCCCGATCCGCCGTCGGACGAAGGCCCGCGAAGCCGCAGTCCAGTTCCTCTATCTGCTCGATCTCCGTGGCGACGATGCCATGGACGGGCTCGACGAGTTCCTGCGTCACGAGTGCAAGGACACCGAGACGCGCACTTTCGCCGAGCGGCTGATCCGCGGCACGCGCGAGCACCGCGACGAGACCGACAAGCTGCTGCGGACGGTCACGCGCAACTGGGATCTGAAGCGCATGGCGACCGTCGATCGGAACGTCCTCCGGATGGCGGCCTACGAGCTGCTGCACTGCTCGGACATCCCGCCGAAGGTCGCGATCAACGAGGCGATCGAGATCGGCAAGAAGTTCTCGACCGCGAACTCGGGCGGGTTCATCAACGGAATCCTCGACCGGATCCGGATCGACTACCGCAAGGACCGCGCAGCGACGGCCGTCGACGACGCCTCGGAGACCCCCGGCCAGACCGTCGGCGAGAGCTGACGGAGGAGAACGACCAAGGATGTTCGGGAAGCTGTTCGCCGGCCTGAAGAAGACGCGCGACCTGCTCGCGGCGGGACTCTCGCGACTGTTCCGCGGGCGCAAGCTCGACGAAGCGTTCCTCGACGACCTCGAGGAGGTGCTCTACACGAGCGACCTCGGACCGACCGGCAGCGAGATCGTCGGATCGCTGAAGCAGGCGTACCGCGACAAGACCGTCAAGACCGTCGAGGAAGTGCCGGCGTGGTTGCGGACGCAGTTGCTGGCGCGGCTCGAAGGCTGCGGCGGAACGCTGAGACGCGCGCCATCGGGGCCGACCGTCGTCCTGGTCGTCGGCGTCAACGGCGCCGGCAAGACGACGTCGATCGCGAAGCTCGCGAACCTGCTGGCCAAGAAGGGCAAGGTCATGCTCGGCGCCGGAGACACGTTCCGCGCCGGTGCGGTGCAGCAGTTGACGATCTGGGCGCAGCGCATCGGGATCCCGATCGTCACGCCGGACGGCGGCAACGACCCGGCAGCCGTCGCCTACCAGGCCGTCGCACAGGCGATCGCACGCAAGGTCGACTGGCTGATCCTCGACACCGCGGGTCGACTGCACACGCAGAAGAACCTGATGGAGCAGTTGAAGAAGATCTTCCGCGTCATCCAGAAGCAGATCCCCGATGCGCCGCACGAGGTGCTGTTGGTCCTCGACGCGACGACCGGCCAGAACGCGATCCGGCAGTCCGAAGAGTTCTTCGCGGCGGCGCAGGTCACCGGGTTGATCCTCGCGAAGATGGACGGGACGGCGAAGGGTGGCGCGGTGTTCGGCATTCGCCGCTCGCTGCCGATCCCGGTCAAGTTCGTCGGCGTCGGCGAGGGGATCGACGACCTCGAGGTCTTCGATCCGGCGGAGTTCGTCGACGCGATCCTGAAGTTCGAGACGACGGCCGAAGCGACGTCATGACGCGGGCGGCGGCGGCGCCGGCGATCCTCGTCCTGCTGCTCGCGATTCCGTTCGACCCGTTCTGGATCGACTTCGAAGCCGCGCGGCGCGCGCTGCTGTTGGTCGTCGTCGGTCTGCTGTGCGCCGTGCGCGGACTGCCGCTGCCGAGCGGCGTCGCCGGCGCGACGTTGTTCGCGCTCGCCGGTTGGCACGTCGTCCGGATCGCCGGCGCGACGAACGTCGGCGACGCGCAACTCGACGCGCTGCACTGGTGCGCCGTCGCGCTGGCGTTCGCGTTCGCATCCGGCGAACGCCGCGACGCGTGGCTCGACGCCGCGC
>JAEYTU010000088.1 GCA_023433825.1 Planctomycetota bacterium | reverse complement strand
CCGCGGCGTCGTCGCGGGCGACGCGACCTACGACATGCTCGGGCTGTTCGCGCAGTACGACGTCGACATCGCGACCGACTGGAACGTGCTGCTCGGCGCGCGCTACAGCCACGTTCGAATGGACGCGCGGCGCGTCGACGTTCCTGGGGACAGCGTCGTGTTCGACGACGTCAAGGACGACTGGAACGCGTTGACCGGCAGCGTTCGGCTGATGCACCGCACGACCGAGCAGGTGCGCCTGTTCGCTGGCGCGAGCCAGGGTTTCCGCGCGCCGAACCTGTCCGACACAACGCGCTTCGACGTCGGTCGCAGCGGCGAGCAGGAGGTGCCGGCGACGGGGTTGAAGGCCGAGAAGTATCTGACGTTCGAGCTCGGCGCGCGGTTCGACGACGGCACGTTCGCGGCGGGAGTGACGGGCTACTACACGGACGTTCGCGATCAGATCAACCGGTCGCGCACGGGCGCGACGATCGGCGGCTTGCCGGAGGTCACGAAGAGCAACGTCGGTGACGGTTGGTTCGCCGGGTTCGAGGCGGAGGCGTCGTACAACCTCGCCGCGTTGGAACTCGACGAGTGGGAGGTCTACGGCTTCGTCGACTACGTCGACGGACGGATCGACCAGCGCAACAACGCCGGCCTCGTCGTTCGCGATCGACCGGGCGCGATCCCGCCGCCGACCGGGATGATCGGTCTGCGCTGGACCGAGCCGTCGGAGACGGCAGGCGCGGAGGTCTACACGCGCCTCGCCTACCACGTGCACAACTCGCGCTACACCGAGTCCGACGCGACGAACCCGCAACGCATTCCGCCGGACGGCCTACCGGGCTACGCGCTGGTCGGGCTCCGCGGCTGGAAGCAGTTGAACCGCTTCGCAACGTTGTCGGTCGCCGTCGAGAACCTCGGCGACATCGACCACAAGCTGATGGACTCGGGCTCGTTCGAACCGGGCACGAACGTCATCGTCACGCTGGAGGCGAAGTTCTGACACAAAGGTGCCTGGCACCTTTGTTTCACTTTCTCCGACGAAGTGAAACGTTCGTGCCAGGCACTTTCGTTTCACTTTCCGACGATGCGGTAGACGCGGCCGGCGTGGCTGACGACGAACAGCTCGCCGTCGGCGTCCTCGGCGAACTGCGCGATCGGCTGCTGCACGCGCATCAACGGCTGAACGTCGTGCTCGCCGCCGTCGCGGTCCTCCTTCACCGACCAGATCCGGCCGGTCACATAGTCGCCGTAGACGTACCGGCCGACGAGCGCCGCGTGTGCGCGGCCGCGGTAGACGTAGCCGCCGGTCACGGAAAGCCCCTCCGCGTGCGAGTACTCGGCGATCGGCTCGATCAGGTCGTCGCGCGCCGGTGAACGCTTCCCACCGGTGAACGCGTGCGTGCCCTCCTTCAGGTTCCACCCGTAGTTGCCGCCCTTGACGATCCGGTCGACCTCCTCCCACTTGTTCTGCCCGACGTCCCCCACCCACAGGTCGCCGGTCGCGCGATCGAACGTCATCCCCCAGACATTCCGCAGCCCGTACGCATAGATCTCCTTCCGCGCACCGTCCGCACCGTCCGCGAACGGATTGTCCTTGGGAATCGCATACGGCTTCTCCGCCGTCGCCGCGCGAACGTCGACACGCAGGATCGCGCCGTGCAGTGTCGTCAGGTCCTGACCGTGCCCGTGCGGATCGTCTGCCGCGCCGCCGTCGCCCATGCCGATGTACAGGAACCCATCGGGACCGAACGTGATGCAGCCACCGTTGTGGTTCCCGTACGGCTGCGGGATCACCAGCACCCGCAACTCCGTCGCCGGATCGATCCGCACACCGTCGTCGTCGACGACGGCCGTCATCCGCGCGACGACCGTCTGGCGCGTTCGCCGCGCGACGCTCTCGCTGTAGTTGACATAGACGTGGCGATTCGTCGCGAACGCAGGATCGAACGCGAAGCCGAGCAATCCCTCTTCGTTGTGCCCGTGATAGACCTTCGCGCGCAGATCCAGCGCCACGGTCCGCTCCTTCGCCTTCGGATCCGCCGGCACGCGCTGCACGCGCCCGACCTGCTCGACGACGTAGAAGAACTTCGGGTCGGCATCCGTGCGCACCATCGCGAGCGGTCGTTGGAACGGCCGCTGCTCGGGGAACGCGTCGGCCAACGCGTAACCGCCATCCTGCGCCGGCAGGACCGCAGCAGACGTGAGCACAGCGAGCAGGCAACCGGTGGCGGACGAGGCGACGTTCATACTTTGAGTCTCGGATCGGGCACGGATAGAAGGCCGCGCATGCTACGCGTCGAAGGATTGCGCAAGACCTACGGTGAACGCGTCGCCGTCGAAGGTCTCGACATGACGGTCGCGAGCGGCGAAGTCGTCGCGCTGCTCGGACCGAACGGCGCCGGCAAGAGCACGACGATCCAGTGCATCGTCGGACTCGGTCAGCAGGACGCAGGCACGATCACCGTCGACGGCATCGACCTGCGCCGCGATCCGGTCGCCGCGCGCCGTCGCATCGCCTACGTCCCCGAGGTCGCGCATCTCTACGAGGCCCTGACCCCCAACGAGTTCCTGCTGCTGAAGGGCCGCTTGTTCGGACTCTCGGACGACGCGATCCACGCCGCCGCGAAGCGACTGCTGGGCGGCTTCGGCCTCGCCGAACGCGCCGACGACGCGATGGTCGGCTTCAGCAAGGGAATGCTGCAGCGCGTCTCGCTCGCAGCGGCACTCGCGACGCAGCCGCGGCTGCTGATCCTCGACGAGCCGCACTCGGGTCTCGACGTCGAGACCAGCCTCGTGCTGCGCGAACTCGTCGTCGCGTTCGCCCGCCGCGGTGGCGCCGTCCTGCTGTGCAGTCACCTGCTCGACGTCGTCGAGAACCTCGCCGACCGGATCGTGCTGCTCGATCGCGGGCGCGTGCAGGCGGCCGGCACGCTGGCCGAACTCCGCGCGCGGGCCGGCGCCGCCGCCAACCTCGCCGACTCGTTCCGTCACCTGACGCAGACGGCGGATCCAGCGTTGCGCGCCGCCGCGATTCTCGGCCCGAGCGACGCCGACCGCGCCGTCGACACCCTCAAGCCCGGCACCTGAAACGTCGATGACGTCGGCGCCATGGCGTCGACTCATCCCCCCGTCCGGCGGCTCGCATCCGCCGCGTCTCGCACGTTCGCAGTCTTGCTGGTGACGATCGGCGCATGCAGTGACGGCGCAGCGACGCGCCGAGCCGACCCACGCGAGACCGAAGCGCTGGCCGCGTTCGAACGATTCCAGGACGCGCTGTTCGCGAAGGATCGCGCCGCGCTGCGCGCCGCGCTGACGAGCGAGTCGCGCCTCGCGCTGACGTCGCTGCTCGCACTCGACATGACCGGCAAGCAGCGGCTGTTGCCGCGCGCGGTCACCGGGCACGCCGACGGCTTCACGATCCACGCGGACGATCCGAACACCGGCGACGAAGCGCGCTACGTCGTCGTGCGCGAAGACCGCGCGTTCTGCGTCGACCTCGTCGCGACGACGGCACATCACCACGAGACCCGCGCGACCCCGACCGCGTCGCCGCAACTCGCGCCAGCGGCACTCGATCCCGACGAAGTGCGACGCGCCGAGGCGCTGCTGCGGAAGCACGACCGCTGACCGCGATCGGTGACAGTGGCGGAGCGGGTCGCTAACGTCCCCGCCCTCCGTTCACGAGATCCCGATGTCGAAGGCGCGAAAGACTCTCATCCTCGGTTCCGGCCCGGCCGGCTACACCGCCGCCATCTACGCCGCCCGCGCGGCGATGGAGCCGTTGCTGATCGCCGGCCCGCAACCCGGCGGCCAACTGACGATCACGAACGACGTCGAGAACTACCCGGGCTTCCCCGACGGGATCATGGGCCCGGAGATGATGGAGCACTTCAAGAAGCAGGCGGAGCGCTTCGGGACCGAGGTCGTCCACGTCACCGGCGAGAAGGTCGACCTGTCGAAGCGGCCGTTCCGCGTCTTCACGAACGACGACGCCGTCCACGAGTGCGAGACGTTGATCGTCTCGACCGGCGCGTCGGCGCAGTACCTCGGGCTGCCGAACGAGACCGCCCTGCAGGGCCGCGGCGTGTCGGCATGCGCGACGTGCGACGGGTTCTTCTTCAAGAACAAGACCGTCTACGTCGTCGGCGGCGGTGACTCGGCGTGCGAGGAGGCGACGTTCCTGACCAAGTTCTGCACGAAGGTCTACATGGTCGTCCGGCGTGACGTGCTGCGCGCGAGCAAGATCATGGCGACGCGTGCAACCGAGCATCCGAAGATCGAGGTGCTGTGGAACACCGAGGTCACCGACGTCTTCGACGTCGCCGCCGGCAAGGTGACGGGACTCGAGCTGCTCGACAACAAGACCGGAAAGAAGCGGAAGGTGCCCGCCGAGGGCTTGTTCCTCGCGATCGGCCACACGCCGAACACCGCGATCTTCCGCGGCCTGCTCGACATGGACGAGAAGGGCTACATCAAGACCGTGCCCGGCAAGACCGAGACGAACATCCCCGGCGTCTTCGCGTGCGGCGACTGCCAGGACAGCTACTACCGGCAGGCCGTGACCGCGGCGGGGACCGGCTGCATGGCGGCGATCGAGGCCGAGCGCTGGCTGGAAGGGCAGCATTGAGCGAACGGCCGCTCCCGATGACATACAGCGAACGCGAACGCCGACTCCTCTCGCGCTACTTCTCCGAGGTCGATCGTCGCGATCATGCCGACGTCTACCTCGTGCACGGTTTGCCACCGGAGGTCGCCGCGACGCTGAACGGGGTCTACTCGCGCAGCTCGCTGTCGATGCGCGACAACTTCCTGCAACGGTTGACGAAGGGGCTCGCCGAGACCGGGCGCACGCTCGACGACTTCGAGATCGGTGACGCGGCGCCGGACGGGTTGAGCACCGTGCTCGCCGACAAGTCGGGGCAGTTCCTGAAGACCTATGCCGTCGACCACGGCCACAACTCGCTGCGCGAGGGGTCGGTGCTGCACTTCGCGGTCGAGAACGTCTCGCAACTCGTCACGCGGTTCCTGCAGCGCGAGCGGCGCTGCAGCTTCGAGGAGTCGTCGACGCGCTACGTGTCGTTCCGCAGCGAAGGTCACTGGCGCGACCCGGACGTCGCCGCCGACCCCGAGGCCGCGGCGGCCTACGAGAGCGTGCTCCAGTCGACGTTCACGCTCTACGAACGGCTGACCGACGCACTGCTCGCCCATCTCCGCCGGACGCGACCGCAGCGCCAAGACGAGAAGGAGGCGCCGTACCTGCGCGCGATCAAGGCCGAGGCGTTCGACGCGGCGCGATACCTGCTGACGCCGGCGCTCTACACGAAGTGGGGCATGGTCGTCGACGCACGAACGCTGTCCGACATGGTCGTCGAGCTGTCGAGTCACCCCCTCGCCGAGTTCCGGATCGTCGGCGAGCAACTGAAGGCGCAAGGCGATCGCGTCGTGCGCTCGCTGCTGCTGCACGCGCGTCCGAACGCGTTCCTCGCCGCTCAACATCGCGACCATCCGCCGGCCGCGCGTCGCCTCGGCACGGCGCCGCGCGTGACCGGCGTCGGCACGCCGTCGGTGACGCTGCTGCGTCACGATCGCGACCTCGACGCGCGCTTGCTCGCGTCGCTGCTGTACGAGTCGGCGTCGTTGCCGTTCGCCGACTGCGTGGCGAAGGTCACGGCGATGCCGCGCGCCGAACGCGAGCAGGCGCTGCAGTCGCTGGTCGCGGCGCGAGGGCCGCGGGATGCACTCCCGGCCGGGATCGAGGGCGCGGATCCGTTCGAGTTCGAGGTCGTCGTCGACTTCGGTGCCTATCGCGACATCGGGCGGCATCGGAAGGGCTTCCAGCAGCAACAGCGATTGACGACGGCCCACGGCTACGTCGTTCCGCCACTGCTGGTCGAGGCCGGGCTCGACGGCGAGTTCCGCGACACGCTCGATCGCGCAGCCGAACTGCAACAGGTCGTCGAGCGACGCTTCCCGCTCGCGGCCGGATACGTGACGCCGTTCGCGTTCCTGCAGCGTGTGCGAATCCAGTTCGAGCCGCGACAGCTCGCCTATTTCATCGAGCTGCGGTCGGGACCCGAGGGTCACTTCGCCTACCGCCGCGTCGCGATCGACATGTGGCGGCACGTGCAGCAGGTCAGCCCGCTGTTCGCGAGCCTGATCCGCGTGCAGGAGGGCGAGGCGTTCCTCGGCCGCATGCAGGCCGAGCAGGGCGCCGACGAACGTCGCCTCCGCCGGATGCGCGAAGCCGGCGACCACTGACGTGCTCCGCTGGTGGCGCGCTCGCCGTCGACGGCGTGTCCTCGCGCGGGGTCGGTTCGACGCGGCGGCGTTCGCGGCCGCGCTGACGCACGTTCGGCCGGCGGCGCGGCTCCCGGAGGCGGATCGCGAACGGCTGCGCGACCTCGTCACGCTGTTCGTCCACGAGAAGGAGTTCGTCGGTGCCCATGGCTTCGTCGTGACCGACGCGATGCGCGACGTGATCGCCGTCCAGGCTTGCCTGCTCGTGCTCGAACTCGGGTTCGACGTCTACGACGGCTGGCAGACCGTCGTCGTCTACCCGGACCAGTTCCGCACGCGCGAGGTCAGCGAGGACGAGATCGGGATCGTGACGATCGACGACGAAGCGCGCGCCGGCGAGGCGTGGCCCGAGGGTCCGGTCGTGTTGTCGTGGGCCGACGTGCTCGAGGGCGTCGACGCAGGCGCAGCCGGAGAGGCCTACAACCTCGTCGTCCACGAGTTCGCGCACAAGCTCGACATCCGCAGCGGTGCGACCGACGGAATGCCCCCACTGCACGCCGACATGGACCCGGCGGAATGGCGACGGGAATTCTCGGCAGCGTTCGCGGATCTCGGGGCGCGCGTCGACGACGGTGAGGAGACGCGGCTCGATCCGTACGCCGCGACCGATCCGGCAGAGTTCTTCGCCGTCACGTCGGAGGCGTTCTTCGAGACGCCGCACGATCTCTTGGCCGACTACCCGGCCGTCTACGAGCAGTTGCGGCGCTACTACCGTCAGGATCCTGCGGCGTTGGCCGGCGGCGCTTCCTGACCGACGAGCGACCCGAACAGTTCGAGCAACGCCTCCGGCGTCCGTTCGGCGAGCGGAACGACGCGCAGCACGCGTCTGCCGACGCCCGCGGCGACGAGCCGTTCGACGGCGATCGCGTCCTCGACCAGCACGAGGTCGGAGTTCAGCAGACCGTGCACGACCATGTCGAGGCGGTTCTCGAACTGCACCGAGTTCGGGAACGGCGAGAACCCGTGCAGCCAGCGCAGTCGCCGCGCCGCGGCCGCAGCAATCGGTCCGAGTCCGTCCGGAGTCGACATCGAGCAGCAGTCCCGACAGCGACGCGGATCGAGGAAGTCGCCGCATGCGCCTTCGGTCGCGTGGACGAGCGTCCCGCGATGACACAGCACGCGGGCCGACTCCGTCGCGACGACGACGCGTGCGCCGAGGCGTTCGACGATCCACGGCAGCGACCACGCCGTTCCGCCGCCATAGTCGGAGACGAGGACGACGTCGGGGAGTCGCGCACGCAGGGCCCGCGAGAGAGCGCGTTCGAGCGGTGCGTCGGTCAGGCGACTCTGGACGAACCGGAACGACGGATACGCGGACGTCGTCGTCTCGACCTCGACGCCGGGCACGTTCGGCGGCGACAGACCGCGCGGCGCGGACGCCAACCAGCGCACGCGATGACCGGCGCGCGCCCAGGCCTGCGCCAGAGCTTGCGCAGCTTGCCAGCGTCGATCGCGTTCGGCCGGCGAATGACGGCCGCTGACCAGCAGAAGGTCCACGGCGCGGGACGTTAGCCAGCGCGTGCACGACGTCCACGCCAGTGCACGACCGCGCGGACGCAGGTATGGTGCGGCGCGCGATGCAGTTCGCCTCCGCACTGAGCCGAGATCCCGATCTCCGACGCGCAGTCGACGAGGTCACCGCAGCCGTCCGCCGCGATCTCGGGGACCGACCGATCGATCTCGCGATCGTCTTCGTCTCGCCGCACACGCAGGGCAGTCCCGACGAGGCCGTGATCCGACTGCACGACGCGCTGAGCCCGAAGACGATGGTCGGGTGCAGCGGCGGCGGGATCATCGGGGCGCGCAGCGAGGTCGAGGGCACGCCGGCGCTCTCGGTGCTCGCCGGCTGGATGCCGGGCGCGCGACTGCACGCGACGCATTGGGAGGACGGCGACCTGCCGAGTCCGGACGCGCCGCCGTCGGTCTGGATCGAACGCGTCGGCATCACGCCGAGCGACGTCAGCGGACTCGTCGTGCTGCCGGAGCCGTTCACGTTCGCGGCCGAACGTCTGCTCGACGGACTCGACTTCGCGTTCCCGAAGGCGCCGAAGGTCGGCGGACTGGTCAGCGGCGCGAACGATCCCGAGCGGCACGTGTTGGTGCACGGACGGCGTTGCCACCGCAGCGGCGCGATCGTTCTCGCGATCGGCGGCGCCGTCGTGCTCGATGCGATGGTGGCGCAGGGCTGCAAGCCGTTCGGCAAGGTCGGCCACATCACGGCTGCCAGTCAGCACCGGCTCGAAGGCGTCGACGGCAAGCGAACGCTGCAGTTCCTGCAGGAGCAGTTGGAGGGACTCGACGAGGCGGACCTCGAGTTGGCGCGACGCAACCCGCTCTTCCTCGGGATCGCGATGGATCCGTTCGCGAGCGAGGATCCGGGGCCGGGCGACTACCTGATCCGCAACGTGCTCGGCGTCGATCCGAACCGGGGCTCGCTGACGATCGGTGAGGTGCTGTCGGTCGGACGCGCGGTTCAGTTCCACCTGCGCGACCGCTCGACGAGTCGTCGCGACCTGATCGACGTCTTGCGGCGTGGTCGACGACGTGCACGCACGGCGCCGGCCGGGGCGGTCCTGTTCTCGTGTCTCGGACGCGGGCGGCACCTGTACGGCGAGGACGGCCACGACACGCGCGTCTTCCACGAGGAGATCGGCGAAGTCCCGTTGGCCGGATTCTTCTGCAACGGCGAGATCGGTCCGGTCCAGGGCGCCACACACCTGCACGGCTACACGTCGTCGTTCGGCGTCTTTCGCGCGCGTCCGGCGGAGCTCCAGGGTTGACGAACGTCTCGCCGCTGCGCGCGCTGCTCGGCGCGTGGGCCACGCTCGCCTTCTTCGCCGACGCCCGCCGCACCGGCGGCAGCGGCAGCAGCCTGACGACGACCGTGTTCACGCAGGCGTTTCTCGGGCTCGTCTTCGCAGCCCTGCTGCACGGCGACACGCCGCCGATCGCATACGCGGCGGCCAACCTGTCGCTGTCGACGCTGCTGGTCGGCATCGGCGCGCTCGGCGACGAGACGCTGCTCGGTCGCGCCGACGACGTGCTGCTCGCCACGGCGCCGGTCCGGCCGCGGACGATCGTGCTGGCGCGCGCGATCCACGGGCTGTTCCGGCTCGGGATCGTGACGATCGGGATGGCGCTGCCGGCGGCGATCCTGTTCGCGTTCTCGGTCGGACAACCACTCGCGGCCCCGGCATATCTCGTCGCGGCCGTGTTCTGCGCTGGGTTGATGTCGGGCGGACTCGCGACGGCGCTGCGTGTCCTCGCAGCGGCGATCGGCGTCGCGCGCGCGCAGCTCGCGGCCGGGACGACGAAGGCGGCCCTTCTCGGGTTCGGCGTCGCCGGGTTCGCACTCGGCATGCGGCGTCTGCGCGGAACGATCGCCGACCTGCCGCTCGCGGACCTCGCGCAGTACTGGCCGCCGTACCTCGCCGCGCGCGTGCTCGTGTCGCCGGCGAACGCGCTCGACGCGGTCGTGATCCTCGCCGGCGCGCTGGCGGTCGTGTTCGCCGTCGCGACGGCGGTCAGCCGCGTTCGGCGGGAGGTCGCGTCGCGGCACATGCCCTCGCGCGGACTGCTGCGCCGACTGCTGCTGCGATCGGTCGGTGCCGGGCCGGAACGCGCGTTCGCCGACTTCACGGCGACGATGCTGCTGCGGAGCCCGGGGTTCCGATCGCGCGTGCTGCCGTTGTTCGGGATCCCGATCGCGATGGTCGCGCTGGCGGCGAACACTGCGGCACCGTCGACGACACCGCTGCTCGCCGGTGTCGCACTGCAGTTCCCGGCGATCTTCTTGCCGTTCCTCGTCGCGTTCCTGCCGCGCGCCGATCAGGCCCACGTCGACTGGGTGTTCACGACGAGCCCGACACCGGATCTCGGACTGGCACGCCGCGCGGCGCGGGTCGCTCTCGTGATCTGCGTGTTGGTGCCGACGATCGTCGTCGCCGCCGCGACGACGGTGCTGCTCGGCATCGACGTGCGCACCGTGCTGTTCTGCAGCGTGCTCGCATTCGCGACCGGCGTCTTCGTCGCCGACTTCAGCACGGCGCGGCTGCCGTGCCTGCCGTTCACCGACTCGGTCGACCGGCCGGAGACCGCGCTCGACTTCGGTCCGCTGATGGTCGGCGCGTTCGTCCTGACCGGACTCGGTGCCGGCGGAGCCGCGCTGGCTGGTTCCATCGCCGCCGTCCCGGTCGGCGTCGTGCTCGCGTTCGCCGCGTGGCGGCGCCTCCTGCGGCCGCCCGATGTCGTGGACACACAGGCGGAAACGGCACTTCGGCCCGTCGAGATCGCCAGCGGGTCGATGCCGTCCACCGGACCGCGGGCCGAGGACGCCGGCCAGCGCCCACCGACCGCGGTTCGCCGCGAACTGCTCGCGATGGTCACGCTGTACGGGGCGATCTCGGTCCTGCCGGTGCTGATCGGCCTGCTGTCGTGACGGTCGCCGACCGCTCGCGGCGCGGCGTGCGGCGAGAATGTTCCTCCGAGGATTGCTAGGCTCCCGCGGTTCCCCGTCCAGGAGGACGCCCAGATGAAGATCGTCGATCCAGCCGAGGGCCTCCGCGCCGAGTCGATGGCGTCATCGACTTCCACCGAACGGGAATCGATCGCCACCGATCGGGACGTCGATTCGCGCTCCAGTTCGTCTCTCCCACCACGCCCCTCCCGCTCGTCTCGCGACACGTTCGCGTGTGACGCGATCCGCGAGAGTCCACGCACGAGTCCGGATCCGCTCTCGCAGACCGACCGCTACCGACTCGTCACGCCGTACACGCACGAGTTGTGACCGCGAGGCGCGACGCGCGCCGATGCATTCACGGAACGAGCGCCGCCATGTCCGCCGGCAGCGGCGCTTCGAGGACGAGGTCGCGCCCGAGGCGCGGATGATGGAAGCGGAGCCGGTGCGCGTGCAGCGCGTGCCGATCCAAGACGAGCCGCGCGCGCGTCGCGTCGGACAGCGCGCCGGCGAGTTCCTCCAGGAAGATCGTCTCGTCGAGATAGATCTTGTCGCCGACGAGCGGACAACCGAGCGCCGCCATGTGGACGCGCAGTTGGTGCGTTCGACCGGTCTTCGGTTCCATCTCGACGAGGCTGTAACGCTCGTTCGAACGAACGACGCGATACCGCGTCAGCGCCGGTAGCCCGGAACCGTCGGCGCGAGCCTCGAGCTTCAGCCGCACGACCGATCCGCGCGCCGGTCCGATGCCGAGATCGATCAGTCCGTCGGACTGCGGCGGGCGGCCGTGCACGACCGCGAGGTAGGTCTTCGAGACCAGCCGATCCTCGAACTGCCGCGCGACGACGTGATGGAAGTCGGCATCGAGGCTCGCCGCGACGATGCCGGACGTCTCGCGGTCCAGTCGATGCAGCAACCGCGGGACGACGTCGTTCGCCGGGGTCTCCGGCCGTCGATAGCGAACGTGCAACCAGTGGATCAGCGTCCCGTAGACGCGGCGTCCGGCCGGGTGCACGGCGAGCCCGGGGGGCTTGTCGACGGCGATCATCCAGCGGTCCTCGTGGACGACCGACACCGCGTCGTCGTCGGGTGCGACACGTGCCGACGGTTCGGGCGCCGCCGGAATGCGCACGATGACGATCTCCCCGCCTCGGACCTTGCCAGCGGCGCGTGCTGCGCGACCTTCGAGCGAGACGAATCCGTCGTCGATCAGCCGGTGGATGCTCGTGCGCGATCGCCACGTCAGGTGCTCGGCGAGCGCCTTGTCGAGGCGTTGCCCGTCCTGACGGGCTTCGATCTGGATCCGCAGTTCTTGCAGCGGGCGGCTCAGATCGAGCGGTCCCTCACCGGGAACACGCGGGATCATCGTCGCACCGCCGATGGCCGGCGGATCAGCGGCTCACACGATGGCGGGAACGCCGGTGCCGGCGTCGGCCGTCGCGTCGACTCCGTCGCCGCCCTGACCCGCACCGCGACCCTTCGCCTTCCTCGGTCCGCTCTTCCGCGTCTTGAACTCCAGCTTCCGCATCGCGCGCTGGATGTTCCGAATCCGCTCCCGCTCCTCGCGTCGCCGCTTGTCGCTGCGCTTCTCGTACGACGTGTACTTCTTCGCCAAGCGGAAGATGCCCGCATAGTTGCACTGGCGCTTGAAGCGACGGAGAGCGGCTTCGAGCGGCTCGTTCGGACGGACTTGGACACGGATCATGAGTCGGTCTTCTTCGGTTCTCGGCCGGCCGTGATGGAGCCGGAAGGTTTCCTTCGCTCACCCGGCGCAGCACCACCGTTGGCGACGAAAGGGGCGGGGACGATAGCCTTCGCGCCCCCGAGGGCAATACGGCAGTTGGAACAACCACCCGCGCAAGCGCCACTCCCCGATCGGAGTGTGACCCTCGAAGGGGCGCTCGAACGGTTCACGTTCCGCAATCCGGACACGGGCTTCGCCGTTTGCCGCTTCGTCCCCGACCGCGGAGCCGGGCCGATCACGATCGTCGGTCATCTCGCTCAACTCGCCGAAGGCCAGCGACTTGAGATCGAAGGTGTCGAACGGACGCACGCTCGCTTCGGCACGCAGATCGAGGTCACGCGCTTCACGTCGGTCCTGCCGTCGACCGTCGACGGCATCGTCGCCTACCTCTCGTCGCACCTCGTCAAGGGAATCGGTCCGGCGACGGCGCAGCGGATCGTCGACGCCTTCGGCGCCGACACGCTGCGCATCGTCGAGTCGGAACCCGAGCGATTGCGCGAGGTCAAAGGCCTCGGCCGGAAGCGGATCGACGAACTGGTCACCGCCGTCCGTTCGCAGAAGGACGTGCAGGACTTGATGGTGTTCCTTCGCACGCACGGCCTCGGCCAAGGCCTCGCGAACCGCATCGCGCGTCGCTACGGCAAGGGTGCCGCGGCGCTCGTCATGGCGGACCCGTACCGACTCGCCGACGAAGTGCTCGGCATCGGCTTCAAGACCGCCGACCGGATCGCCGCGTCGCTCGGGATCCAGGCGACGGCGCCCGAGCGGATCCGCGGCGGGTTGCTGCACGTGCTCGGACAGGCCGCGAAGGAGGGACATTGCTTCCTGCCCGAGCCGGTGTTGCTGCAGCGAACGGCCGCATTGCTGCAGTGCGACGAGGCCGTGATCGGCGTCGAGATCGCGGAACTCGCCATTCAGCATCGGATCGTGCGCGAACACCCGCCGGGACCGCGCGCGCTGGTCGAGAACGCGCCGCTCAGCGTGTATCCGGTCGCGCTGCACGCGGCCGAACGCGGCGTCGCCGAGGCGCTCGATCGGCTGGTCGCCGCGCCGACACGACCGCTGCCGATCGACGTCGATCGCGCGCTCGCGTGGTTCGAGACGCAGAGTGGCATGCGGCTCCCGACCGGTCAGCGCGAGGCGCTGCAGTGGGCGTTTCGTTCGAACGTCAGCGTCATCACCGGCGGCCCCGGCGTCGGCAAGACGACGATCGTCCGGGCGCTCGCCGAGATCCTCGCGCAGAAGTCGCTGACGTTGCGTCTCGCGGCGCCGACCGGTCGCGCTGCGAAGCGGCTCGAGGAGTCGACGCAGCGTGCGGCGTCGACGATCCACCGGCTGCTGGAGTACCAAGCGGGCGTGCATCGCTTCCAACGCGACGCCACGACGCCGCTCGACGGCGACATGCTCGTCGTCGACGAGGCGTCGATGCTCGACGTCCAACTCGCCTACCACCTGCTGCGGGCCGTTCCGCTGGGAATGCGCGTCGTGTTCGTCGGCGACGTTCACCAACTCCCGGCCGTCGGTCCGGGTCACGTGCTCGGCGACGTCATCGCCAGCGGCCGCGTCCCGGTCACGCCGCTGACCGAGATCTTCCGGCAGCAGGAGGGTTCGGCGATCGTCGCGGCCGCGCACGCGGTGCTGCGCGGCGAGGAACCGACGTCCTCGGGCGAGGGCGGCGACTTCTTCGTCGTCGACGGCAAGTCACCGGCGCACACACGCGCGCTGGTTCGCGAGTTGGTCGTCCACCGCATCCCGAAGCGATTCGGGATGGACCCGCGGCGCGACATTCAGGTGCTGTGTCCGATGTACCGCGGCGACGCCGGTGCCGACGCGATCAATCGCGATCTCCAAGACGTCCTGAATCCCGGCGCGCAGGAGGTCGAACGGGGCGGCAAGCGGTTCCGCGTCGGCGACCGCGTCATGCAGGTGCGCAACGACTACGAGCAGGACGTGTTCAACGGCGACGTCGGTCGAATCCTCGACCTCGACCGCGCGAACGCACGCGCCCGACTGCGCTTCGGCGAACGCGAGATCGACGTGCCGTTCACCGAACTCGACCAGGTCGTGCCGGCCTACGCGATCTCCGTCCATCGCTCGCAGGGTAGTGAATACCCGGCCGTCGTCATGCCGCTCGCGAGCGATCACTTCCTGATGCTGCGTCGCAATCTGCTCTACACGGCGATCACGCGTGGGCGACGACTCGTCGTGCTGGTCGGCTCCCGCAAGGCGATGGCGACGGCGATTCGGAACACGGACGAGGCCGATCGGTTCACGAATCTGACGCAACGCCTGCGCGAGCGACTTCGGGACCACTGACGCACTCGGTATCCTCCCCGCCTCGCTCTAACCCACGGGATGCCGACCCTGCGTCCCGCTTGCCGCGTCGAAGAGGTGTGTGGATGGCGTCACGTTTGCCTGTCGTTCCTCCTGTGCAGTCCACCGACGAACTGGTGGAGCTGCGACGCGGCGGATCGGACATCGTCGCCACCATCTACGAGAAGCACTCCACGGACCTCTGTCGCGTGATCGGGCGCATCCTGCTGGAACGCGAAGCCACCTACGACTGCTTGCACGACATCTTCGTCGACCTGCCGCGACGCCTCGCGAGCTTCGACGGGCGCGCGAGCCTCGGAACGTGGCTGCATCGGATCGCCGTGCGCGCGGCGATCGACGAACTGCGCCGCCGCCAGCGCCGCCGCCGACTGATGAAGTTGTTGCGGCCGTTCGCACAGCAAGCCGAGGCGCCGATGCCCGAGCTCGCCGCGATCCGTGACGAGACCGCCGTCTCGGTCGAGGAAGCGCTGCGACGCGAAGCGCCGCTCGATCGTGCCGTTCTCGTGCTGACCTCGCTCGAGGGCTACGGCTACGCGGAAGCAGCCGAGACCCTCGGCATCACGATCGAAGCGCTGCGCGGCCGTCACAAACGGGTTCGCGCACGACTCTCGCGCCAGTTGGCGCACCTGCGGGAAACCGATTGAGCCGACTCGACCGATCCCTGTCCCACCTGCGCGTGTTCACGCCGCCGAACTACGAGCGGCTGGTGACACGTCCGCGCCGGATGCGCAACGCGCTTCGACCCGCGCTGTTGCTGTGCGCGTCGCTGCTGGCGCTGATGGCGATCGCGGCGGCCGCGTTCCACGACGTCGACACTGCACCGACCGCGCCGATCGATGCGAGCACCGGCGACGGGAGCCTGGAGCTGGCCTCGGGTTCGTTGGTCCGTGGCGAACCGTTCGACGGAATGCTGCGGACGATCGCCGGCGAGTTCCTGTTCGCGCGCGCTCGGTTCGTCGCGGAGGTCGAATGGCAACCGGCCGGGCCGGTCGTCGCGGTGACGCTGACCGACGGTCACGGCAGCTTCGTCGGAGTACCGCCGACCGTCCTCGCGCTCGGCGTTCGCCATCGGTTCGTCGCCGGCGCCGATGCCGCGCATGCGGTCGACCTCGCCGCGCTGATGGAGTCGCAACCGGCGCACGTCGAGCGGACGCCGTCGCGGCGCGAAGTCGAGTCGCAGCAGCAGCCGCCGGCGCGGCGCGTGCACCTGTTGGCGATCCTGACCGATTCCGACACACCGCGTCCGCTCGCCGACGTGCCGATCCGCGTGCGCTACACCGACGGCGTCGACGACGCCGAGCACGGATTCGTCGTGCGGTCCGATCACGGCGGCCGCGTCACCGCAGACCTCCCGGCCGGTGCGTCGAACGTTCGCCTGCTCGCCCATCCGGAGCCCGGCAGCCCGTACGCGTGTGTCCCGGTGGACCTCGGTCCGGCCGCCGGGTGGCTCCCGGAGATGCCACTCTACGTGCGGTTCTTCGCTCGCAAGCCGATCGTCGGTCGGACGATCGACGACGCGGGTCGCGCTGTCTCCGGCGTGACGGTGCTGTGGCGACACGTCGAGGACACGGGCGGCGGCGACATGGAACTCGGGACGCCGCAGGCGCCGACGCCCGGGACGCAGTTCGTCACTTCCGACGCGAACGGCCGCTTCCAGATCGAGGCGGCGTTCCACCAACTCGTCCTGCGCGCACACGGCCCGGGCTTGGCCAGCGAGGCCTACCTGCTGTGGGTGCCGAAGGTCGACGAACTCGACCTCCGCGTCTCGCCGACCCGCTCCCTGCAAGGCCACTTGTTCCTCCCGTCGCAGGAGCCGGCGCACGAGGGCTGGGTCAAGGTGCGCGTCGCCGTCGAGCGCGTGCCGCCGGTGCAGACGTTGATGTACGAAGTGCGGACGTCGGCGGTCGGGCCCGACGGGAGCTTCCAGTTCGACGGCCTGCTGCCGTCGCGGGCCGCTCGCGATCGCGTCGGCGTGCTTGCCGGCGCACCGGGGATGCCGACGTGGCGCAAACTCGTCGCGCTCCAGACCCAGACGACGACGCAGCAGATCCAACTGACGGCACCGAATCGCCTCCGCGGGCGCGTGCTGGGCGTCGACGATCGCCCGATCCAAGGCGTCGAAGTCGTGGCGTCGATTCCGCGCACGCAGCCGGTGCAGGTCGTCGGTCGGATGCGTACCGACCCCGCTGGGAACTTCGAGCTCTCGCGTCTGCCGCACGTCGAATTGACGCTCGATCTCCGTCCACCGCCGGGCTCGAACTGGCAGGGCAAGCGCGTTTTGGGAGTCCGCGTCGGAGAGAACTCGCCCCGGATCGACTTCCGCCTGCCGCGGCAGGAGCCGCTCGAAGGCATCGTCGTCGACGAGCACGGTGTGCCGATGGGACAGGCGCTGCTGACCGCTCGCCTCGACCGCGCAGAGGATCCGCAAGCGCCCGACCACGTCGAATCGACGCTGACCGCGGCGGACGGACGGTTCCGGTTCGAGCAACTCGTCGCCGGCCAGTACCGGATCATCGTTCGCGGGCGGTATCAGCCGATCGAAGTGCGGACCGGGACCGGGCCGCTGCGGCTGGTCGCGCAGAGATCGACGCCGTCGTCGACGATTCCGCCGGCGCGATCGAACCGTTGATCCGCGCGCGACCCGGCGCGATGCCGAGTCCCGCCTCGATTCGACCCTGACGGCGCGCATCGGTCGTCAGGGTCGCCCGCCCCTGCCACGCCAGACGACTCCCCGATGCACAACTCCGCTCCCTTCGTCGCACTCTGCCTCGCCGGTGCGCTTTCCGCCCAATCCGGCTGGTCCACTCCGACCAACGTCACCGAACTGAACTCGACGGCCGCCGACACCGCGCCGCACCTGTCGTTCGACGGCCTGACGGTCCACTTCGGATCGTTCCGAAGCAGCAACTGGGAGATCTGGTCGGCCACCCGGCCGAACCTGAACGCCCCGTGGTCGACGCCGGTCCAAGAGACGGCGCTCGGCGATCCGGTCGCGACCGACAGCAGCCCGTTCCTGACCGTCAGCGGTCTCGAGATCTGGTTCGACTCCACGCGCGGCGGATCGATGGACATCATGCGCGCGACGCGGGCCTCGCCGACGTCGCCGTGGAACACGCCGACGTTCGTGACCGAGTTGAACTCGTCGGCCACCGACGGCGGTCCTTCGCTGACGCTCGACGGCCGTGAGGTCTACTTCCTGTCGTCGGGTCACGGCGCGCCGTACGCACCGAACTTCTCGATCTTCCGCGCGACGCGCCCGGACCTGCTGAGCCCGTTCGGACCGCCGACGGTCGTCGCCGAGCTCGCCGCCGTGCAGAACGCGCGGGAGTCGTATCGCGACGTCGAGATCTCGAAGGACGGATTGCGGATCACGTTCTGCCGTTCGGTCGCGGCGACCGGCCGCCTCGAAGTGTTCGTCGCCACCCGCACGAACTTCTCGGCACCGTTCGGGACGCCGGTGCTGATCTCCGACTTCTCGAACATCGCGCCGAGCGGCGGCATCTACAGCGCGACGTTCTCACTCGACGGGACGGAGGTGCTGCTCGCCGGTGGCTTCCCAGCCGCCAACGGCAGCCAGGAGATCCTGACGGCGCGCTTCTCCGGACTGACGTCTCTCGGCGCGCCGAGCCTGATCGGCTCCGCGGCGCTGACGTTGGTCGACCCGACGTCGGCCGGTCTGACCTACGCACTGGCGTTGTCCGGCGGCACGACCGGCTTCCCGCTCGGCGCGCGTCAGGTCCCGATCGACGGCGACGGACTCTTCCTCGCGACGTTCGGCACCAACATCCCGCTCCTGTCGACCGGCTTTCTCGGCGTGCTCGACGCCGCCGGCCGCGCACAGGGGCAACTGACGAATCCACTCGCGGCCCTGATCGGGCTGAACGTCCACGCCGGCGGGTTCGTGCTGTCGCCAGCCGCGCCGTTCGGCGTCAAGACGATCACCAACTCGGTCGCGCTCGAGTTCCAGTGATTCCCCGCACCATGTCTTTCCCTCCCCTACCCTACCGCCCCATTGCTCACGGGGTCGGCGCACGGCACTCACGGCCCGTCGCTGCGCTTCTCTGCGTCGCGCTGACCTTCGTGTCGCCGGCGTTCGCGCAGCAGCCGTCGGGCATCGACACCAGTGAGGCCGCGATCGCGCGCGACCTCGTCGCGATCTTCGAGCGACCGGCCGGCACGCCGATCGACCCGAAGGTCGCGCTGCCGCGTTTCGACGCGTTCTTCGCGAAGTACGACGGTCACGACCTCGGCAAGTTCGGCTACGCCGCCGCGCTGAAGGACTACCTCGCGCGCGATTACGCGGGCGCCGCGGCGAAGGCGGACGACTACCTGCGCCAGCACGCGACGGTGCCGATCCCCGAGCACGGCTCGATGCTCGGTCGCGTCTACCTGAACGTCGTCGGCGGTGCGATGCGCGGCGACGACGTCGATCCTGCGCGCGTCCAGCACGCGGCGATCGCCGCGACGAAGCTCTACGACGATCCGGCGATCGTCGTGCGCATCGCGGCGAACCTCGCCAACTCGGGCAAGCTCGCGAACGCCGACGACCTTCGCGTCGCCGTCGCCAAGGCGTTGCTCGCTCGCGATCTCTCCGCGGCCGCGCACGCGAGCGCGTTGCGAACGCTGTTCGCCGACGCGGCGCCGCGTGCCGCAGCGACGCCGGCTGCCGCATCCGGTCGCAACGCTGCGGTCACGCCGTTGAAACCGTTCACGGCGACGACGACGACCGGCCGCGAGATCTCGCTCGACAGCTATCGCGGCAAGGTTTTGCTCGTCGACTTCTGGGCGACCTGGTGCCCACCGTGCATGGCCGAGATGCCGAACGTCGTCGCGACCTACGAGCGCTTCAAGGATCGGGGTTTCGAGGTACTCGGCGTGTCGCTCGACAAGGCCGGCGACGAGTCGAAGATCGCAGATGCGGCGCAGCGGCTGCGGATGACCTGGGACCAGGTCTACGACGGCAAGCACTGGGAGGCGCGGCTCGCGGTCGAGAACGGCATTCGCTCGATCCCGATGACCTACCTGATCGACCGCGAAGGTCGGACGCGGTTCACGCGGCTGCGCGGCGAAGAACTCGCGCGGCGCGTCGAGGAGTTGCTCGCGGCGCCGGCGCCGGCGCAACCGTCGACCGGGCGCTGAGGCGCCCCGCGCTCGTCATTCGAACGGCACCGACACGAACCGCGTCGGCGTCCGGAACGACAGCGGCACCTGCACGAACACCGACGAGAACCCCGGCGACCAGACTTCCAACCAGACGTCGGCCTCGTCGACGTGCGCTTCCGGATCGATCATCGCGCGGCCGTACAGGTCTTCGCGGAACCCGACCCGTGCTTCGCCGAGCGCGCGCGCGTCGAGGAGAACGAGTCCGTTCTGGTTGGTCAGGTACCACTGCTCGTCGTCCGGGTTCTCGACCGTGACTCCCGACCACTCGTGCCACGCTCGGACGACGCGGACGCCGACGTTCTCCCAGACGTAGTTCGACACCGGGTCGTAGACCTCCACTTCGATCGCGGCCAGGCGCGGCTCCGGACGAACGGCCGCGACGCGCTTCGAGGAACCACAGGCGCCGACCAGCAGCGCCACGAGCAGGACCGGACCAAGGGTGGATGGGCAACGCATGATGGACAGCCCCTGACAATCCCCGTGCCGCGCCCCGCACGAGGACGTACCCTCGTTCGCTCGGGACGTTTGGCGGCCTCGCCGATGGAAGCTGTAGTCGCACCAAGACATCCCTCGCCCGGAAATCGACAGTCAAGATGACCAAGCTCGACCTCGCACCGCCGACGTGGCACTTCGTCCCGGCCGATCTGGACGCCGGTGACATCGCTGCTCTCGAACCACTGTTCGCAGAACTGGACGCCCGACCGATCGCCGACGTCGCGGATCTGGAGCGCTGGCTTCACGACGAGAGCGAGTTGATGAGCCGGATCGGTGCCGAGATCGCGCGGCGCTACATCGCGATGACCTGTCACACCGACGACACGACCGCACGAGACCGCTTCCTCGCGATCGAACGGGACGTCTCGCCGCGCGTGAAGGTGCTCGCAGACCGCCTCGACCGTCGCTTCCTGGCGCTGCCGCAACGCGAGCAGTTGGACCCGCAACGCTATGCGCTGCTCGTCCGGCGTCGCGCGTCTGCGGTCGAGATCTTCCGCGAGGCGAACACGGTGCTGCAGACCGAGGAGTCGGAGTTGCAGACGCGGCAGCAGGCGTTGATGGGCGGAATCGTCGTCTCGTTCGACGGTCGCGATCACACGCTGCAGCAGATGAGTCCCTACGCGGAGAGCCAGGACCGCGACGTCCGGCGCCGCGCCTTCCTGGCCTCGCTCGGCGCGCGCCGCACGCTGTGGCGCGAACTCGAGGAGATCTACGACCGCCTGATCGCGCTGCGGACGCGGATGGGTCGCAACGCCGGCTTCGAGGGCTACACGCCGCTCCGATTCCGCGAGCTGCAGCGCTTCGACTACGACGTGCAGACCTGTCTCCGCTTCCACGACGCGATCGAGAAGGCCGTCGTGCCGGCCGTCGTCGAACTGAACGAGCAACGTCGACAGCGCCTCGGCTTGGAGACGTTGCGGCCGTTCGACCTCGAAGTCGATCTCGACGGCCGCCCGCCGCTCCGCCCGTTCACCGACGAGGCGAGTCTGAAGGCGCTCGTCCGCGACGTGTTTCGACGCGTCGACGCGCGCTTCGCGCACGAGTTCGCCGTGCTCGAGGACAACCGGCTGCTCGACCTGATGAGCCGCAAGGGCAAGGCGCCGGGCGGCTACCAGTACACGCTCGAGGACGTGCGGCTGCCGTTCGTCTTCGCGAACAGCGTCGGCACGCACCAAGACGTCCAGACGATGCTGCACGAGGGTGGTCACGCGTTCCACGCGATCCTCTCGCGCAACGACCCGCTGCTCAGCTACCGCGACTCACCGATCGAGTTCGCGGAGACGGCGAGCATGAGCATGGAACTGATGGGGCTCGAGGAACTCGGGTCCGTCTACGGCGAGGCCGACGCGCGGCGCGCGCGGCGCAAGCACCTGGAGGGCGTGCTGCGGATCCTGCCGTGGATCGCGTCGATCGACGCGTTCCAACACTGGGTCTACGGCCACCCGGACCACGATCACGACGAACGCCGCGACTGTTGGCGCCAGATCCGCGCTCGCTTCGCACCGGGGCTCGACTGGAGCGGACTCGACGATGCGCTCGCGATGTCGTGGGTCAGCCAGGGGCACCTGTTCGGGCACCCGTTCTATTACGTCGAGTACGGGATCGCGCAGATCGCGGCGCTGCAGGTCTGGCAGCGCTATCGCAACGACAAGGCGAGTGCCGTCGCCGCGTATCGCAACGGGTTGTCGCTCGGAGGCACGCGACCGCTGCCGCAGCTGTTCGAGGCCGCCGGCGTCCGGTTCGACGTCTCGGCGACGATGCTGCAGCGGCTGGTCGCCGACGTGCTGGCCGTGATTCGCGCCGACTGACGCCGCGCGGCCGTTCGTCGCAGGGGCCGCACGTCGGTGCGGCCGGCGATGAAATCAGCGCGTTCCTTCGCGCGGTCCGTCCGGACGGCGGAGCGCGTCGGCCGCGTCCATTCGTTCGCGAATCCGCTTCTCGAAGCCGAGCTCCGAAGGCTCGTAGAACGTCCGCCCGACGAGCGCGTCCGGCAGACACTCGATCGGTGCGACACCGCCCGGTTCGTCGTGCGCGTAGCGGTAGCCCACGCCGTGCCCGGACTCGCGCGACAGCCGCGTCGGCGCGTTCCGCAGTCGGAGCGGCACCGGATGCTGCTCGCCGCGTTCGACCTCGGCGAGTGCGGCGTCGATCGCACGCACGACACCGGCGCTCTTCGGCGCGGCCGCGAGATAGATCGCCGCTTCGGCCAGCGGCAGCTTCGCTTCCGGCCAGCCGAGTTGATGCGCCGCGTGCGCGGCGGCCACCGCGACCTGCAACGCCATCGGATCGGCGAGGCCGATGTCCTCGGCAGCCATCGCGATCATCCGTCGCGCCGCCTGCATCGGATCGGCGTCGGCCGACGCGAACCGCGCGAGCCAGTACACCGCGGCCTGCACGTCGCTGTTGCGCAGCGACTTGTGCAAGGCGCTGAGGAGGTCGTAGTGCAGATCGCCGCTGCGATCGTGACGCAACGACCGGTGCTGTGCGGCCTCGAACAGATGCGCGCGCGACAGCGTGGTCCCGTCGGCGGCCGTGCTCGCGGCGGCGTCGAGGATCGTCAGCAGGCGGCGCGCGTCACCGCCGGCGGCGACGGACAACTCCGCGAATGCATCGTCCGCGATCGTCAGGTTGCGGCGGCCGAGGCCCCGCTCGGTGTCGGTCAGCGCCTGCGCGACGATCGCCCGCATCGCCGCTGCGTCGAGCGGGTGCAGCGGCACGACGCGACATCGCGACAACAGCGCGCCGACGATCGCGAACGACGGGTTCTCGGTCGTCGCGCCGACGAGCACGATGCGGCCCTTCTCGACGAACGGGAGGAACGCGTCCTGCTGCGCCTTGTTGAACCGGTGGATCTCGTCGACGAACAGCAGCGTCCCGCGGCCGGTGTGCGTGCGACGTTCGTCGGCCCGCTGCATCGCCTCGCGGACCTCCTTGATCCCCGAGAGCACGGCCGAGAACGGTTCGAACTCGAGTCCCGAGTGCTTCGCGACGAGCAGCGCGAGCGTCGTCTTCCCGACTCCCGGCGGCCCGTAGAGGATCAGCGAGCCGGTGCGTCCGGATTCGATCGACCGGCGCAGCGCGCGCCCGGCGTCGAGCAGGTGCGGTTGGCCCAAGACTTCGCCGATTTCACGGGGTCGCAGCCGTTCGGCGAGCGGCGCTGCAGCGTCACGGTCGTCGCCGCTGCGACCGAACAGACTCACCCGCGATCCGCGGCCGACAAGCGCTGACGCCGCGCCTCGAACAGCACGATCCCGGCGGCGACGGCGACGTTCAGACTCTCGACTGGCGTCGCCATCGGGATCCGCACGCGAACGGCGGCCTGCGACAGCAACTCCTCCGGCACACCGCCGCCCTCGCCACCGAGCACGACCGCCGTCGGCTTCGTGTAGTCGGCGCGAAACCAGTCGACGTCGCCATCGGCGTCGGCGACGACGAGTTGCAGCCGTCCCGCCGCGACGACGTCGAACACGCGTGCGAGCGCGACCGGTCCGAGCGTCGGCAATCGGAAGATGCTGCCTGCGGACCCGCGCACGGCCTTGTCGCGGAACGGATCGGCGCCGCCGGCGATCGCGACCAGCCCGGTCGCAGCGGCCGCTTCGGCCGTGCGTGCGAGCGCGCCGAGGTTGCCCGGATCCTTGACGCCCGCGGCGATCGCGACGAGTGGCGCGCGACCCTCACCGAACAAGTCGTCGAACTGGTAGGCCGGCCGTCGCAGGATCGCGACGACGCCCTGCGGCGTGTCGAGGCTCGACAAACGTTCGAGCACCGACTCCGAGCACTCGTGAACGCGACCGGCCTCGCGTTCCAACCGCCGCCGAACGTCCTTCCCGAGCGGCGTGCCGTGCAGCCGCGGGGAGACCGCGGCTTCGACGATCGGCAGCTTCGCCTCCATCGCCTCCCAGACGAGCTTGATCCCGTCGGCGACCATGTGTTCCGGTGGGTCGCCCCCGGCCGCGGCGCGGAACCGGCGCACGATCGGATTCTTCACGGACTCGATCGCGTGCTTGTCGTCCATCGCGGGCGAAGGCTAGCAGGCCGTCGGCAAACGTTCTCGTGTCGGTTCAGTCGCGCGATGGCGACGCATCGCGCGGCGGACGCGGTCCGCCTTCGAGCGATTCGCCACCGACGACCGGGTGCCGTGGGATGCGACGCGGGTCGAAGTCGACCAGCAGGTCGCGCGGGACTACGCGCGTCCCCGGCGCGACGAGACCGGACAGCGCGGCGAGGTAGCCGCAGAAGTGCTGCGCATCGACGCCGGATTCGCGCAACGTTCGCAGCGACGTGTCGCCATGGCGCTTCGCGAGCCGTCGTCCGTCGTCGCCGACCACGAGCGGAACGTGGACGAACCGCGGCGGTGTCAGTCCGAGCGCGCGGTAGAGCAGCAGTTGGCGCGGTGTCGACGGCAGCAAGTCGTCGCCGCGCAGCACTTCGTCGATGCCGGTCGCCGCGTCATCGACGACGACGGCGAGTTGGTACGCCGGCCCGCCGTCCCGCTTCGCGATCACGAAGTCGCCGCGGATCCGCCCGGGCTGCGGTCCGTGAAACCCGTCGACGAACGGCACCGACTCGACGTCGACGGCGAATCGGATCGCCGGGGCGCGCCCCGTTTGCTGCGTCGCCGCTTCGACCGAGGCGAAGCGGCCGCGGCACGTGCCCGGGTACGCCGGTGCGTCCTGCCATTCCTCGTGCGGCGCCGATCCGGCCGCGTCGATCTCGCTGCGCGTACAGACGCACGGGTACGCGAGCCCCATCGTGACCAGACGCTGCGTCGCCGCCGCGTAGATCGCGAGTCGATCGGTCTGGCGGACGACCTCACCGTCCCAGTCGAGCCCCATCCAGGCGAGGTCTTCGAGCAACTGCCGTTCGGCGCCCGGTTTGACCCTCGGTCCGTCGATGTCTTCAATCCGCAGCCTCACGACGCCGCGACGCGATCGGATCGAGAGCCAGGCCAGCAGGAACGTCCTCGCATTGCCGATGTGCAGGACCCCGGTCGGGCTGGGCGCGAGGCGCCCCGTCGGCTGTTGCCCTTCGGCAGATCGGTCCGTGGCCGAGTGTTCCGTGGTTGAGTGATCCGCGCGTGAGTTCCACATCGAAGAGCGAAGGTCTCGTGCTGCGCATCGACGCGAAGCTCGTCCACGTCGAGATCGCGGGACGCACGCACCGACTGCCGATGCGCGGCAAGCTATTCGAGGTGCGAGGCATCGAGAAGCGACCGATTGCCGTCGGCGATCGCGTGCTGGTCGACATCGAAGGCGAGGACGGCGTGATCTGCGAGGTGTTGCCGCGACGTTCGCGCCTCGTTCGCGAGTCTGCCGGCGAAGGCGGACAAGAGCAGGTCCTCGCCGCGAACGTGACGCTGGTGCTCGCCGTCGCGGCGATCGCGGAGCCGACGTTCCAGCCGGAGTTGGTCGACCGGATCCTCGCCGGCGCGATGCGCGAGGGGATCGACGCCGCCGTCGTGCTGACGAAGGTCGACCGCGATCGCAAACAGATCGCGGCGCACTGGGAAGCGGTCTACCAGCGCATCGGCTATCGGTGCTTCGCGACCAGCGTCGCCGAGGGTTCGCGCACCGAGGCGACGCTCTTGGAACTGCGCCACCTGATGGCGCGCAACGAGACCGTTCTGTGCGGGCTCTCCGGTGCCGGGAAGTCGTCGCTCGTCAACGCGGTCCAGCCCGGGCTCGTCCAACAGAAGGTCGGCGAACTGACGCGCGCGCAGTTCGGCAAGCACACGACGACGCACACGCAGCTCCTGCCCCTTCCGGGCGGCGGTCACGTGCTCGACACGCCCGGCATCCGCAACTTCGGCCTGTACGACCTGACCGACGCGGAAGTCCCCCACCTGTTCCGCGAGATCGGCGGGCTTGCCGAGTCGTGTCCGTTCCGCGACTGCTCACATCTCGTCGAACCGGACTGCGCGGTCCGACGTGCGGTCGACGAAGGACGCATCGCGCCGAGTCGGTTCGCGTCGTTCAAGGTGATCCGCGACGAGATCCACGGCTGACGGAGGCCGACTCACCGGCGTCGGCGAATCAGCACCGTCGCGACCATCCCGACGAACGCCGCGACGACCGTCTCGACGACGGCGATCAGCACGCCGAAGTACGGCGCCACGCCGAGCAACGCGCCGACGATCTGGTCGAGTTCCTCCGCCGACCAGCGCTGGTCGGGCGGCAATGGATCCTGGACCTGTCGAAGTCCCTCGCGAATCTCGCGTTCGAGATTGCCGACGTCGACGCCATGCCACTGGTAGACGTGCCACGCTGCGAACAGCGTCGCGCCGGCGCCGACCGCGAGGAATCCGAGGACGAACCCGTCGCGTGGTGTGAACTGCGGATCGCGCGGCGCGACCATCGCGATCGGCAGGAAACCGATCGGGATCAGCAGCCCACAACAGACGCAGAACGAGATCGACCCCAACTGCGCGCCGAGCACACCGACGAACAGGTGGACGAGCACCGTCGCGAGCGAGGTCAGCAGGATCGGTCCGGTCCAACTGGGCCGCAGTTCGTCCGTTCTGGGGTCGTGGATCACGGTGTGAATGTCAGTGTCGTGTAGAGCCAGGCGAGCAGGAACGTCGCGACCGCGCCGATCGTGATGCCGACGAGCGGCAGCCGGGCGAGCCGATCGAGATACGGGCGCCCGCGCAACAGATCGTGCAAGGCGAGGATCGCGAGCAGGATGCCGGACGCCGCCAACGCCGCGCCGAACGGCTGCGTCGTGAACGCTTCGATCGGCGCGAAGTGCACGAGGTGCGACGCCGCCGTCGTCACACCGCAGGTCGGGCACGGCATCCCGAACCGCCCTGGCCAACTGCACGGCATCAGCCCGAGTTGCTCGTGCGTTCCGTGGCCGCGCGGGTCCGGCTCGGTCGCTGCCAGCAGCGTGACGGTCGCGATCGCGCCCGCGATGACGAGGACCGCCGCGAGCCGATCCACCGCCGGGTGGAGGCTCGGAACGAACGGCCTCGCGTCACCGGTGGTCGCCATCAGGCCGGGAGTGTCGCGACTCCGCGCGTCTCGCGGCAGTTCTCGGGG
>JAEYTU010000087.1 GCA_023433825.1 Planctomycetota bacterium | reverse complement strand
GCGGGCGGGCTCGACGCCGACGAAGCGGAATCCGCGAAGCAACGCATCCAGCTTCGCCGCCGTGCGCCGAAGTCCGACGTAGTGCCGGAACGCGCGCACGCCGCGCAGTCCGACCCGCGGTTGGTCGGGATCGAGTTCCCACGGATGCAGATAGACGCAGCCGGGAACGCCGCGGCGCTCGCGCTGACGCAACCCGGCACGCAGGAACGCCAGCGGGAAGAGCCGCAGGTACCCGCCCCCACCGACCGGCAACCGACGACCGAACAGGTCCCACGTCAGCGGCGGCAGTTCGAGCAGGTCGCCGCCGTCGGTCGTCAGCACGTACGGGTCGACCGGCGCACCGGGAACTCCGTAGTCCGGATGCCGCACCGGCTGGATCGAGCTGTCGAAGCGGTAGCCGCGGCGCGCCAACGTCGCCGGTGCCCAGGCGGTCGCGGCCGTGATCGACCACGTGCAGGCACGGAACGACCGCGGATGAACACCCGCGACGTCGGCGAGGATCTTCTCGGTGCGCGCGAGATCGGCGTCGAAGCCGTCGGGCCCGAGGTCCTGCAGCAAGCGATGGTCGTAGCCGTGCGACCCGACTTCGTGCCCGGCCGCCAACACGTCGCGCACGAGCTGCGGCAGCCGTTCGGCGATCCAGCCGAGGAAGAAGAACGTCGCGCGCGCGCCGTGCCGATCGAGCAGGTCGAGCACGCGCCGCGTCGAGTCGCCGCAGCGCAGCGCGAGTCGATCCCATTCGGCGCGGTCGATCGCGTCGCGCATGTTGAGGACCTGGAACCAGTCCTCGACGTCGATCGACAGCGCGTGCGGGACGCTCATCGCAGCGACGCCTCGATCGCGACCAACAGGCGCGCGAGCAGTTCGGCGACGCGACGTTCGGCGGCCGCGGGATCGCGCGGGTCGATCCACGTCTCGACGCGGACCAAGCATCCGGCCGTCCCGCGGCGCAGCAGGACGCGCGGCAGGTGATGCATCGCGAAGTCGCCGTACGAATCGGTCACGAGGCCGTTCGCGACGAACGCGTACCGACTCAGGTAGGCGTGCCCGCCGCGGTTCGCGCGCGTGACGATCCGGCCGACGCGAACGTCGCGACCGTCGACCGACTGCGTCACCGCGCCGTCCTCGGTGATCGCCATGTCGCTCCCACGCAGGCAGATGTGCGGCGGATGGACGCTCTTCCAGTTGCTGCCGTGGAACACGGCGACGACGTAGACGTCGCGGGCACCGCTCGGCTCACGGTAGACGCGCCAACACGCGTCGTCGGTGCCGAGCAACTCGCGATGGCGCGCCGTCAGTTCGAGTTCGGAGGTCCGTTCGAACGGGCCGAGCGTCGTCGGCAGCGCGGCCGCGCGGCCGTGGTTCTCGCCGTACGGCCGCGTCAGCGACAGCCAGAGCAGCAGCGGGGCGAGCGCCCACAGGACGACGCCGATGCGGGTCGAGATCACGCGCGTCGCCTCCGTGTCAGCAAGGCGTCGAGCGCCAGCAACGCCGCGAGGTCGACGAGCCATGCGACCGCGTTCAGCACGTCGTGCCCGGTGCCGGCCGCGAACGGGACGTCGACGACCCGACCGAGCACGACGATCCCGGCGATGCGCAGCACGTTCGTCAGGACCGCGAGTGGGACGGCCGCGGCGAGCAGCACCCACGGACGCGCGCCACGCAGCGGCCCCAGGAAGAACGCGACGCAGTAGCCGAGCGTCGTCAGCGCGACGAGCGAACGCAGGCCGCTGCACGGATCGGCGACCAGCAACCGGATCGTCTGCCCGGGAACGACGATCTCGGCGCCGACCCGTTCGGCGCCCGCGCCGAGCAGGTTCGCGATTCCGAGACCCAGCCCGACGGCGATCTCCTTGAGCTCGAACGCGAGGTCGCCACTGACCGCCATCGGCAACGGCAGCGCGAACGGCAGCAGCCCGACGACCGGCCACAGCGACCGCATGCGCGCGCGGCCGAACAGGACCAGACACGCCCCAGGGACGGTCAGCAGCAGCGAGGTCGCCGACAGCGAGTCGATCATCGTCGCCGCGCCGACCAGGTGAACGCCGAGCCCGAGTGCCAGCAACACCGTGCCGAGCCGCCCCCCGGGCTCGATCGGCGCCGCACGCCACGTCGTGCGACGCCGCCAGACGACGAACGCCGCCAGCACCGGCAACAGCGGTCCGTGCGACCAGTACGAGTCCGGCAGCATCCAGCTGTCGAAGATCCACCGCAGCGTCATCGCGTAGGCGATCACGAGCGGCACGACGACGAGCCCGAACGCGCGCGCGACCGGGAACGGCGGCGGCGACGTCGGCGGCGCGGTGACGGCGGTCATCGGCGGCACCTCTCGAACGTCGCGACGACGCGTCGGGCGTTGCCGTCCCAAGTCCAGTCGTTGCGCAGCAGCGTCGCGCGGCCCGCCGCGCCGATCCGCACCGCGCGCCCACGATCGACGACCAACCCGCGCAGTGCTGCGTGCAGCGCCGTCGCGTCGTCGCGTGCGAACAGCACTGCGTCCTCGCCGTCGGTCACGCATTCGCGGAGGTTGCGCTGGTCGGGCGCGATCGTCGGGACCGCAGCGGCGAGCGAGTCGAACAGCTTCAGCGGCGAGGCGTAGCCGTTGATCGCCGGGATCAGCGCCGCGTCGGCGGCCGCGAGGAACCTCGGCACCGCGTCCGGTGCAACGACGCCGCGCGCGTCGACGCGATCGCCGACGCCACGGGTCGCCGCGGCGGCCAACGTCGTCGCCAGCGCCGGCCCGTCGCCGAGCAGCAGCAGTCGGACCGATGCACAGTCGGCGCGGCTCATCGCGTCGACGACGAGGTCGAGTCGGTGCCACGGGCGCATGTAACCGACGAACGCGACGACGAACGCGTCGTCCGGAAATCCGAGCTCGCGGCGCAGCGCCGTTCGCTCGGCCGGCGTCGGCAGCCGATGACGGCGAAGGTCGACGCCGTTGCGGACGACCGACGTGCGCGCGGCGTCGGCGCCGAGTGCGACGAGACGTGTGCGAAGTTCCTCCGAGACGGCGAGCACGGCGTCTGCCGAACGCAGCACGCG
>JAEYTU010000020.1 GCA_023433825.1 Planctomycetota bacterium | reverse complement strand
GTCCTCGACACCGCCCTTGACGAACCGGAACGCACCTTCGCGGTAGGTCTTCAACCAGCTCTCGAACCGGACGAAGTCGGCGAGGCTCGGATCGTCGGCCTTCGGATCCTGCTTGGCGCCTCCAGCTCGCTGCGCCGGTAGCGACGTCGCGGCGGCGCAGACGAACGTGAGGGCGAGGACGCGCAGGCAGCGGACTCGCGGTTGGTTGTTCGAAGACATCGGCGGGAGAGTGTCGCGCGTCTCCGCGGTGGGTGACAGGGTCTCGCCGACCGTTCGTTCGCGACGCGCAGAAGGAGCACACCGACCCGCACGGCCCTCAAGCAGCAAGGTCGATCGTCCCGATACCCATGCGACCCATCGCGGGCCGCGCTGGGACAGTGCTTGGGAGGCGGTGCGATGCAGGTGACGGATCCGGTTCGTGCCGCTTGCGCGGCACTCGTCAGAGGGCGCGCGGTGCAGTTCGGCGTCGGGCCGGCGCTGCCCGGCGCGGCGTCGCTTCCGGCGCACGGCGACGGGTTCCAGGCGTTCCCGGACGGCGGCGTCGACACGGTGGTCGGCGTGCGCGCGTTCGACGGCGACGGCGATGTCGTCGCGACGTTGCGGGAAGTGCGCCGCGTCCTGCGCGACGGCGGCCGCTTCGTCGCCGTGCTCGACGGCGCCGGTCGCGAGGGTCCGAACGAAGCCGGCCTGCGGAGCCTGCTCGACCTCGTCGGGGGCTTCCTGCCCGGGTCGGCCGTCGCCGTCGACGGCGCGCTGCTGGTCGTCGCACAACGCTGCGCGGTGGCCGAGGCGCGAATGCCGCTCGCCGCGATCGGCCCCGATCTCGCGCGCCGCGCCGCCGTCGACGATCGCGTTCGCGCCGAACTCTGCTTTCAACTGGCGACGATCTCGCTGCAGGCCGGCGAGTCGGAACTCGCGCGTCACGCGTTCCAGACGCTGCTCGCGCTCGAACCGTCGAACAAGGAGGCGCTGTTCGGACTCGGGATGAGCTACGGCGTGCAGAACCGTTGGGCCGAGGCCCGCGGCGAACTCCAACGCGCCGCCGCGCTCGACCCGGGAAACCCCCAGATCCTCGAGTGGCTGCGGCTCGCACGGCGGCACACGGACGTCGGTGAACCGGCGACGACGCACGGATGAACGACGCGACGCCGGACGACGGTGATCTCGGCAGCATGCTGGAGCGCCTCGACGTCGCGCTGGCCGGCCGGCTCGCCGCGCGGCTGCCGACGCTCGAGTCGCATCCGCCCGAGGACCTTCCCGATCGGCTGAACGGTGGCGACGGCCTCGACCCGACGCGGTGGATCACCGGTCTGCTCGGGCTGCGCGGCGTGCCGGTCAACGCCGACGACGTCGCGCTGCTGCTGTCCGGCCGCCCGAGCCGGCTGCTGCGCGGTCAGCAGGAGCACGCACTCGTCGTCGGCGCGAGCCGGCTCGTCGTCGAGATGCGCGGTCGCGCGCGGTCGGCGCGTCCACCCGACGGATGGTGGCTCGTCGAGTGCTTCCGGACGCTGACGCGCGAGATCCCGCGGTTTCGCAACAACGAGATCCGACGCGACGTCCCGTGGGACGCGATCCTCTACGTCCCGTATCCGGGGCCGTCCGACGTCCGAGGGCTGCTCGACACGTTCGACATCGGCCATCGCTACCGCGATCAGCCGGTGCTGTTCGACCGCCTGCATCCAGTGCGGCGCGCACTGCGGATCCTGTGGCGGATCGCGCGGATCGCGCCGTTCCCCGACTTCAACCTGCCGATGGCGGTCGTCGCGATGAACGCCGCGCTGATGGTCGACGGCTATCCGGCGTGGACGCCGCAGCCCGGCGACCGTGAGCTGCTGACGCGGCTCGTCGCCGGTCCGCCGCCGCAGCGCGTCGTCCGGATCGAGCGCGCGCTGCTCGAACTCGCCCTTGCGACTGCGCCGATCGGCTGAAGTTCCGGATCGGGACTGCCGATAGCCGGCCGGTGAACGCCGCGACCAGCGGCGAGGCAGAGGACGCGTTGCAGGCAATCACGGATCGAAGGCTCCCGATCGGCTTCGCCGGTTCGGCCACGTCGCCCGAGTCGTTGCTCGGCGCGCAGGGTCCGATCCTCCGCCTGCCGCAGGACGGCGAACGCGATGGACCGTTCGTCCGGATCCCGCGCGGACCGCACGCCGCGATCCTGATCGACGCGCTCGCCGAGTCGCTCGGGAACGTCGAAGGCCTGATGCGCGCCGCAGCCGCCGCGCTGTCGGAGGACGGGCAACTCGTCGTCGACGCCGAGAACCAGCAGTCGATGCGCGAACTGCGCACGGTCGTCGAAGGCCGCACGAACGGACTCGAGCCCTACGGCTCGGTGCGTGATCCCGAGCGCCCAGTCGCGCTGCGTCGGCTGCTGAAGGCGATCGTCGGTGCCGGGCTGCTGATCGAGGACGTCGTGCGCGTTCCGTCGATGGTGGGCGAAGTGTCGCCGACGCTGGCGAAGAGTCTGTTCGCCGAAGGATTCGTGCCGGTGTCGTTCCTCCCGGAACCGCCGCCGGCGCGTCACTGGATTCGTTGCCGCAGGACGACCGTCCGCGCGGGCACCGTGCTCGTCGGCGCTGGCCCGGCCGGCCAGCAGGAGCGCACCGCCGGGGCGGTGCGTGCGTTCCTGCCGGCCGACTGGGAAGTGCGGATCGGGGACGGCGACGACGAGCGATCGTCGTTCCGCGCGATGACGGCAGCGTCCTGCGGCGAAGTTCTGTGGATGCTCCGCGCCGGCGCAGTGCCGTCGGCCGAGGTGTTCGCGCAGTTGTTGGCGCAGACCGTGCTCGGTCCGGCGAGCCCGCGCACGGCGCCGGCCGGCGACGTCAGCGGAACGATGCTGTCCCGCGTCGATCTGATGCAGGTCGGACCGGTGGCGTCGGCATTCGCCTGCGATGCGGTCGCCTACGAGGACTTCGGCATGCGCCTCGACGCGCTGTCGCTGTCGGTCACGCAGGTCGCCGGGGCGTTCACGACGCCGCCGGCACGCAGTGGCGGCGCCGACCGCCTCGGCGCCGAGACCGAGCTGCTCGTCCGGCGTTGGGAGCAGATTCACTCGGAACTCGGGCGCCACCGCTCCGAGGACGACCCGCGCGCACGCCAGCACGCGAACCGTGACGTTCCGTGGCGCGGTCGGAACCCGCGGATCAGCCTCTGCATGATCGCGAAGAACGAGGAGCGCTTCCTCGCGGAGTGCCTGCGTCGCGCAGCGCCGTGCGTCGACGAGATCGTGCTCGTCGACACCGGTTCGACCGACGCGACCGTCGCGATCGCCGAGCGGTTCGGTGCGAAGGTCCTGCACGAGCCGTGGTGCGACGACTTCTCGCACCCGCGCAACGTCGGCATCGACGCCGCGACCGGCGACTGGATCCTCGTGCTCGACGCCGACGAACAGCTGCAGGAAGGCGCAGCCGGACGAATGCGCGAGATCGTCGAGGACGCCGGCGTCGCCGGTTACCACCTCGCGTTCAAGAACGTCTACGACGGCGGCAAGACGCTCGGCGTCGTCATGGTGCGGCTGTTCCGCAAGCTCGACGGTGCGCGCTTCGTCAACCGGATCCACGAGCAGATCACGCCGGGGCTGCTGGCCGTCGGCGCGAAGGACGGATTGATCCTGTCGATGACCGAACTCGAGGTCCTGCACTACGGGTACCAAGACGCGGTCATGACCGACAAGCGGAAGAACGAGCGCAACGAGCGCCTCTTCCGGATGCAGCTCGAAGAGCATCCCGACGACGTCTACTCGCTCTACAAGTACGGCGACTTCCTGCGGCGCATTCCGGGTCGCGGCGACGACGCATTGGCGACGTTGCAGGCCTGTCTCGATCGGATCGAGGCGATGCCGCCCGCCGCGCCGCGCGAGATCCCGTATGCCGCCGAGGTCGCCGCGCTGTGTGCGCTCGAACATGCGCGTCGTGATCGCGCGGAGCTCGCATCGGCGATCGTCGAGCGCGCACTGCGGCGAATGATCCCGACGCCGAACCTGCACTACATCGCCGCCAGTCTCGCCGTCCACGCACGTCGCGACGACGAGGCGATCGCGCACTACGAGCGCTGCCTCGCGTACCGCGGTCAGACGCTCGTCGTCCCGATCCAGGAAGGTGTCACGAGCTACGTCTCGCTGACCGGGATCGCGCAGGCCTTCGCGCAGAAGGGCGATCGCGCGAAGGCGCGCCGCCTGCTCGACCAGGCCACGACGATCTGTCCCGATTACGACGTCGCGGCATTGACGCTGTCGCGCCTTCATTGCGAGGACGGCGACTTCGGACGGGCATTGACCGTCCTGACGACATTCCTCACGCGCAATCCCGACTCCGCCGGTGCCTGTCAGCAGGCCGCATTGATCCTGCTGCGACTCGGCATGTCGGAACGCGCGCGAGCGATGGGTGATCGAGCCGCACGGCTGCTGCGCGAGCAGTGTCTCGACCACGAAGCGAACCGAATCGAAGCAACCCTCGCCGGCGTCCGATGAGGACCACGGCGACCCAGGCAGAGGAGATGGCCACGATGCAGACGTTGACGACGAAGAACCCCACGACGACACAGGCGACGAACCAGAGTGGGTTCGCCGCGATCCCGACCCGAATCCACGACCTGCCTGCGTCGAATGCCGGCACGGCGAACGCCTCCGCGACGAATCCGTCGGCGAACGTCGACCCGGCGGTCGAGGCCGCCGTTCTGTCGAACCTCGCCGACCTCGGCGTCCGGCTCGCCGCCGTGCACCGCACCGCGGCCGAGGCGTACCTGTCGCAGAACCGCTACGCCGAGGCGCTGACGCACCTCGAGGCGTCGACGACGTTCGCGCCGAACCAGCTCGAGTACCTGAACCAACTCGGCAGCGTTCGCTACATGAACGGCGACGACCGCGGCGCCGTCGGCGCGTTCCAGCGGATCCTCGAGATCAATCCGCGTCAGCCCGACGCGCTGTTCAACCTCGGCATGGTGCGTTTCGGTCAGAACGACGTGACCGGCGCGGAGGACTGCTTCCGTCGCTCGCTCGAGGTCGTGCCGGAGAACGCCGAAGGGTGGAACAACCGCGGCGTGTGCCTGTTCCAACTCGGACGTCGCGACGACGCGCGCCGCTGCTTCGAGCAGGCGCTGCGCATCGACGCGACGAACGCCGACGCGATCGCGAACCTGAAGGACGTCTGACCGACGGCCGGCGACTTCGCCGGGCTGCGGTTTTTTCCCGCAGGTCGGCGGATTCTCTGCAGTCCGTCCGCGTCCATCCGGATCAACCCGATGCGGAGGACGAGTCCTCCGCGACGGCTCGCGGCGCGCTCCCTGGCGCGTCGCCCGTCCGCCGCACTCGTCCGCCGGTAGCAGCCCGTTGAAAAACCCGACTTCGCCCAACCCTCGCTGAGGCCTGGTACGTAGAGACAGCGCGGAGGATTCCGAACGATGGCGCTGGGTAAACGACAGGACGA
>JAEYTU010000549.1 GCA_023433825.1 Planctomycetota bacterium | reverse complement strand
CCGATCCGGAGAAGTTCGCGAGTGCGCTGACCGGTGCCGAGAAGGGCGCGACGGTTCGTCTGGAGCTGACGATCCCGCCGAACTTCGAGAAGCCCGAACTGCGCGGCCAGCCGGGCACGCTGGAGTTCACGGTCGCCGAGGTCCTGCGCGTCGCACCCGCGCCGCTCGACGACGAGTTCGCGAAGAGCTTCGAGTTCGAGACGCTCGACGCGATGAAGGAGGAACTCCGGAACCGGATCGCCGACGAGAAGGTCCGCGCCAACAAGGTCCGCCAGGAGGACGACATCCTTCGGATCTTGATCGCCGAGCACACGTTCGATCTGCCGCAGTCGCTGGTCGACGACCAAGCCGAGCATGCGCTGTCGCAGTTCGGGCAACGCCTGAAGCAGAACGGGATGCCGGACGAGGAGATCCAGACGCGCCTCGAGAGTTCGAAGGAGGACGCCCGCAAGGACGCCGAGCAGCGCGTCCGCGTGTTCTTCCTGATCGATGCGATCGCGCGTCGCGAGAAGATCTTCGTGACCGAGAACGACGTCGACACCGAGATCCGGAACGTGGCCGCCCAGCACAACGCGGCGCCCGACGAGGTCCGACGCCACTTCGAGAGCAACGGGATGATCAGCGACCTGCGGATCGGGATCATGGAACGGAAGGTCCGCGATTTTCTCAGAGAGAACGCCAAGCTCTCCGATAAGCAGGCGTGACGAACTTGCCGGTGCCGTCGGCGTGACGCAGGCAGTGCCCGGAAGTCCGACCCCTCGACGTTCCACGCCCCGCGCCGGAGCCGAATCATGAGCATCGCGAACTACATCATCCCCTACGTCATCGAGAAGACCGGGCGCGGCGAGCGCCAGTACGACATCTACAGTCGGCTGCTCGAGGACCGGATCGTGTTCATCGGCTCGCCGATCAACGACGACGTCGCGAACGCGGTCATCGCCCAGCTGCTGTTCCTGCAGAAGGAGAACCGGAACCAGGACATCAACCTGTTCCTGAACTCGCCGGGCGGCAGCGTGACGTCCGGTCTCGCGATCTACGACACGATTCAGTACGTCCAGTGTCCGGTCGCGACGTTCTGCATCGGCCAAGCGGCCAGCATGGGCTCGATCCTTCTCGCTGCCGGCACCAAGGGAAAACGGCATGCGCTGCCGCACGCGCGGATCATGATCCACCAGCCGTGGGGTGGCGTGCAGGGCACGGCGATGGACATCTCGATCCAGGCCGAGGAGATCCTTCGGTTGAAGGACAGCCTGAACCAGATCCTCGCCCGACACACCGGGAAGTCGGTCGAAGCCATCGCGAAGGACAGCGATCGCGACTTCTTCATGAGCGCCGCGCAGGCGCGCGAGTACGGCCTGATCGACGAGATCGTCGAGACTGCGAAGTAGCGCCGCGTCGCGCGCTGGTTCTCTGCACCCGCGACAACATCGGGCCCTTGCCGACTGCTGTCGGATGTAGGAAAAGGCAACTCCGTCGCCGGCCCACGCGGCCGACGATCGTCGAAGAACAGTCCCGGTCACGACATGTCGAAGAATTCTGGAGGCAAGAGCGGCCGCCAATCGGAACGTTGCACGTTCTGCGACCGCGCACGGCCCCACGCCCGTTCCCTGATCACCGGACCGCCGGGGATCTACATCTGCAGCGAGTGCGTCGAGATCTGCAACTCGATCCTGCGCGAGGAAGACCGGAAGGTGAAGGGCGGCAGCTCCGGCTCCCCGGCGTTCGTCAAGGACCTCGTTCTGAAGGAGAAGGTCCCGACTCCCGAGCAGATCTTCAGCCGGCTGTCCGAGTTCGTCGTCGGCCAGGATCGGGCGAAGAAGGTCCTCAGCGTCGCGGTCTACAGCCACTACCGCCGACTGAACGCACGACACCACAACCCCGATTTGCAGGTCGAGAAGAGCAACATCCTGCTCGTCGGACCGACCGGGTGCGGCAAGACGCTGCTCGCGAAAACGCTGGCCGGGATCCTCGACGTGCCGTTCGCGATCGCCGATGCGACGACGCTGACCGAGGCCGGCTACGTCGGTGAGGACGTCGAGAACATCCTGCTGAAGCTGCTGCAGAACGCGAACTTCGACGTCGAACGCGCCCAGCAGGGCATCGTGTACATCGACGAGATCGACAAGATCGGCCGCACGACGCAGAACGTGTCGATCACGCGCGACGTGTCCGGCGAAGGCGTCCAGCAAGCGCTGCTGAAGATCCTCGAGGGCACGATCGCGAACGTTCCGCCGCAGGGTGGACGCAAGCATCCCGAGCAGAGCTACATCCAGGTCAACACGGACAACATCCTGTTCATCTGCGGTGGCACGTTCCAAGGGATCGAGACGTTCATCGCGCGCCGAACCGGTCGGAAGGTCATCGGGTTCATGGGCTCTGGTCGCGACGGCAGTGCGATCGACGATCCGAGCGGCACGCACAACGCAGCCGTCCGCGAGCGCGACGAGTTGATCCCGCACCTCGAACCGAAGGACCTGATCGACTTCGGGATGATCCCCGAGTTCGTCGGTCGTCTGCCGGTCGTCGCACCGATGCGCTCGTTGACCGGCGAAGAAGTTCTCGCGGTCATGACGCAGCCGAAGAATGCGCTGGTCAAGCAGTACCAGGCGTTCTTCGACATGGACGGTTGCCGGCTCGAGTTCACCGACGAAGCGCTGCGCCACATCGCCGCCGTCGTCATGGAACGTGAGACCGGCGTCCGCGCGCTCCGCTCGATCTTCGAGGAGATCCTGCTCGACATCCGGTTCCAGTTGCCGAGCCAGCGCGACACGAACTCCTACGTGATCACGAAGGAGTTCATCGAAGAGCGCCTCGCCCACGGCGGTGGCACCGACATGAAGCGGGAGACGGCGTAGGCGAACGACCGCGTTCGTCACGCCGAGCGGCATGGCGCTGCCCGACTGGAACGATCAGGACCTCGAACGCTTCGTCGTCGAGCGCGGGGGCAAGCCGTTCCAGGCGCGGCAGATCGCGCATTGGATCTACCGTCACGGCGCGACCGACTGGGCCGCGATGCGAAACCTGCCGCGTGCGCTGGTCGAGCGATGCCGCGAAGTGCCGCTGCTCGGGTCGTCGATTCGGCACGTCGAGACGGCCGACGACGGAACGCAGAAGTTCCTGCTCGCGCTGCACGACGGCGAGACCGTCGAGATGGTGCTGATCCCCGACGGCGAGCGCACGACGCTGTGCGTCTCGTCGCAGGTCGGCTGTCCGGTCGCCTGCGTCTTCTGCGCATCGGGGCTCGACGGCGTGCGACGCAACCTGACGGCCGGCGAGATCGTCGAGCAGGTCCTGCACGCCCGCGCCGCGTTGCCGCCGGATCGCACGCTGA
>JAEYTU010000547.1 GCA_023433825.1 Planctomycetota bacterium | reverse complement strand
CTCGTGCTCGGCATCCAGCTTCCCGACCACGTCCGCGGCCAACCGAACCCGGGCACGGCGAAGACCAGCATCGAACGCACGCCGCCGCACGGCGAACCGCACGCGGCGCGCCCGCAGGAAGCCGCCGTCGCCGGCGCACCGACGCACGCGACGACCGCCGAACTGCGCTCGCCGTTCGCGTCGGTCGTCCGCCGCTACCACGAACTCTGGAAGGAACTGCCGGCCACCCCGGCTCCGCTACCCACGACCGAGACCCCTCGATGACCGACACCGCATCTCCGCACGCCGACGTGGCGCGCTTCCGCTCGACGTTCGACTCCCTCAGCAATGAAGTCCACAAACTGATCGTCGGTCACGACAGCGTCGTCGACGGCGTCCTGACGGCGCTGTTCGCCGGCGGACACGTGCTGTTGGAAGGCGTCCCGGGAATCGGCAAGACGATGCTGGTGAAGGCGCTCGGCGACGCGCTGAGCCTGTCGAAGAGCCGCATCCAGTTCACGCCCGACCTGATGCCCGCCGACATCCTCGGCACGATGGTCCTCGACGAGGGCCAGGGCGGCGGCCGCGCGATTCGATTCCAGCCGGGGCCGATCCACGCGAGCCTGGTCCTCGCCGACGAGATCAACCGCGCGACGCCGAAGACGCAGTCGGCGCTGCTCGAAGCGATGCAGGAACAGCAGGTCACGGTCGGCACCGACACCCGCGCGCTGCCGCAGCCGTTCTGCGTGCTGGCGACGCAGAACCCGGTCGAGCAGGAAGGCACGTATCCACTGCCGGAAGCGCAGCTCGACCGGTTCCTGTTCAAGCTCGTCGTCGGTTATCCGCGCGAACAGGACTACGCGGCGATCCTCGACCGCACGACCGGCGGTGCCACGCCGAAACTCGGCGCCGTCACGAACGGCGACCACGTCCTCGCGATGCGCAAGCTCGTCCGCGACGTTCCGGTGCCGGAGAACGCACGCCAGACCGCGATCCGCCTCGTCATGGCGACGCAGCCGAAGAGCCCGTACGCGACCGACCGCGTCAATCGCTACGTGCTGCTCGGCGCGTCCCCGCGCGGCGCGCAGGCCCTCGTCCTCGCGGCGAAGGTCTCGGCACTGCGCGACGGCCGCTTCGCCGTGTCCGCCGACGACGTCAAGCGCCACGCACTGCCGGCGCTGCGCCATCGCGTGCTGCTGAACTTCGAGGCGCAGGGCGAACGCTTGACCGCCGACGACATCGTCCGCGAGATCGTCGAGCGCGTGTGACGGCGAACGCCGGAACCGTCCGCGCCTCAGCGCCCGGACGCGAGCCGTCGTTCGACCTTCTCCCAGTACTTCTCCGTCGCCGTCTTCCGGTACCCCTTCGGACCGCCGTTGTGCACCCGAGCGATCACCTCCGCGTCCCGCCACCACCACGACACCGGCACGTAGCGCCGCATGTACGCGTCGACGACGCGTTCGGCGTAGTCGCGACGCCGGCAGTCCTGGTAGCCGTGGCCGGCCTTCGGACCGAGTTCGGGTGCGAACGCGACGGCATCGGTCCAGTAGACCTCGTGGATCTGGAACGGACCGATCGCCTTGCCGCCGTCGCCGTCGGGACAGTCGTCGCGACCACTGCTCTCGACGAAGCGGATCGCATCGAGGACCTGCTGCTTCGACGGCGCCTGCAACGCTGCGACGCCGAACGCGAGTCCGCCGGCGACGAACGTCACGACGAGCAGTCGCGCCAACCAGACTTCGCGCGCACCGCGCGCACCTCGCGAACGTTCCGCCATCGCGCGGAGCGTAGCAGGCCGTGGAACCACCCGCTCCGAGCCGACACCCACCGATGACCGCCCTCGACCAGACCCCTCGCACGTTGTTCGACCCCGAGTTCCTCGGCGCGCTCGAACATCTCCGCATGCTCGCGCGTCGCGTCCCGGCCGGCGGCCGCGCCGGTGAACAGCGTTCCCGCGCACGCGGTGGCGGCGTCGAGTTCACCGACGTGCGCGCCTACGTGCCCGGCGACGACTTCCGCAAGATCGACTGGCACCTGCTGCAGCGCCTCGACAAGTTGTTCCTGCGGCTCTACCTGCAGGACGAGGATCTGCCGGTGTACTTCCTGCTCGACCAGAGCCGCAGCATGGCGCGCGAGTCGAAGCCGGGTCGCTCGCGGTCGCGCACGGCGCGCCAGGCCGTCGCCGCGCTGGCCTACGTCGGGCTGAACCACATGGATCGCGTCTACGCGTTCCCGTTCGCCGACTCCGAGATGCAGCCGCTGCCGGGACTCGCCGGGAAGGCCGCGTTCCACCGCATGCTGGCGTTCCTCGCGGCGCTGCCGGCCAGCGGCGGAACGGGCCTCGTCGAAGCGCTCGCGCGATTCGCGCAGCGGCGTCTGCGTCGCGGGCTCTGCGTCGTCGTCTCCGACTTCTTCGATCCACGCGGCCTCGAACCGGTGCTGCCGGTCCTGCAACAGATCCGGCACCAACTGCTGTTCCTGCGGCCCGTGCAACCCGGCGAGGATCGCCCCGACCTTCGCGGCGAACTGCAACTCGTCGACTGCGAGTCCGGCGAGACGCTGCCGGTCGGCGTCGACGACGGTCTGCTCGATCGCCACCAGCAGGCCTACCGGCAGTTCGAAGCGACGCTCGACGCGACCGCGACGCGGCTCGGTGCCGGCATCGCGCGCCTGCGCACCGATCTGCCGACGGTCCCGCAACTGACGTCGCTGTTCCCGCACGGAGTCCTGCACGCATGAACTTCTTCGGACTCTCGCCGGCGGCGTTCGCGATCGGTGCGCTGGTCGCGGCCGGGGCGCTCGCCGTCCTGCACTTGCTGCGCGTTCGCCTGCGTCGTCAGGAAGTCGACACGCTGCTGTTCTTCCGCGCGGCAGCCGCCGTCCAGCGACCGCGCTCGCTGCTGGCGAAGTTCTCGCGCCCGCTCGCGTACCTGTTCGGCCTGCTGCTGCTGTTGACGGCATGGACGGCGTTCGCCGATCCGCGCGGCGCCGACGACGGCCCGTCGCGCGCGATCGTCGTCGACGCCTCGGGTGCCAGCGCCGGGCGCGCCGCCGACGGAACGGCGCTGTTCCCGCAGTTGATCGCGAAGGCCCGCGAACTGGCCGCCGCGAGCGGCCCGCGCGGTCTCGTCGTCGCCGCCGCGCCCGGCGTGCCGGTGTTGTGGCGCAGCGGCGAACCGCTGGCACTGCTCGACGAACGCGCCGCCGTGCTGACGCCGTCGGGTCCAGGCGCCGACCTCGGTCGGGCGACGCGGACCGCGCGTGGACTGCTCGGCGTCGGCGACGACGTGGTCGTCCTCGACGCCGCCAGCATCGCGAACGCACCGGCCGCCGCCGGCATCGCGCGCATCGAGCGCGACGACGCGATCGGCGACCGCCCCGGAT
>JAEYTU010000455.1 GCA_023433825.1 Planctomycetota bacterium | reverse complement strand
CGGTCCTCGACCCGAAGGGCCGACCGGTCGTCGGTGCCGACGTCGAGGTGCGAGCACCGGACGACGGTCCGGCCGCGAATGGATTCCAGTTCGGCGAACGCGTCGTGACGCGCCGCGCGCGCGGCGTCCGGATGGGCGGTCCCGGCGGCCCTGGCCCCGGCGACGCGATCACGGTCATGGACGGTGCCAGCGTCGGGACCGGCAAGACCGACGTGAACGGCGTCGCGTCGATCGGCGGGCTGAAGGCCGGCGCATACGACGTCCAAGCGCGGCATGCCGATCTCGCGTCGCCGCCGCCGCGGCGGGTCACGGTTCCAGCCACCGGATCGACGCCGGTCGAACTGACGCTGATCGCCGGCGGCTTCGTCGAGCTGACGGTCGTCGACGCCGACGGCAAGCCGAAGGCCGACGCCGCGTATCGCCTCGTCGGACAGGAGTCGATCGGCGCCGCGCCACGCAGCGGCAGCGTCGACGCAACCGGCAAGCAACGGATCGGGCCGCTGACGCCCGGCGAGTACACGCTGATGCTGCAGACGCCGATGCGGCCGATCGAGGCTGGCGGCGCGCGGATCGTCATGGCCGGTGGGATGGGCACCGATCTCGAGTCGACGCGCACGAAGCTGAACGTCGTCGCCGAGCAGGCGACGCCGATCGAAGTGACCTACCCGATCTTCGCCGCCGTGCACGGCACGGTGCGCGACACGCAGGGGCCGGTCGCCAATGCGCAGGTCGAGCTGTCGATCGGCGACACGCCGCGTCTGCCGTTCGGTGGCGCGACGTACTCGGGGCGCACCGACAACGACGGCAACTACCGGATCGAGGACGTTCCACCGGGCGACTACACGATCGCGTTCGGCCGTCGCGGCGCCGTGATGATGTTCGAGGAGGAGTGCAAGCTCGTCGATGGCGTTCGCGAGGTCCGCAAGGACCTGACGATCGACGGCGCGACGCTGCTCGTGAAGGTCACCGACCCAGATGGTCAGCCGATCGTCGGCGCGAAGGTGACCGTCGCGCGCAGCGGCGGCACGCGGCCGCGCCGCGAGACGGCGGCCGTGATGATGGTTCGGACGATCGGCGACGGCGACGGAGGGATGGAGTCGCTGACGGTCGGCAACGATCTCGGCAGCGCGAAGACCGACCACGACGGGATCGCGCGGATCGTCGACCTGCCGCCGGGCAAGGTCGGCGTGACGATCGAGCACAGCAAGCACGCACGGCACCGCACGCCGGAGGTGGATCTGGTCGCGCGGCGTGAGACCGACCTCGGCACCGTGCAGATGACAGGCGCAGGACAGGTCCGCGGAACGGTCGTCGACGCGGCCGGCGCGGTCGTCGAGATGGCGCGCGTCGAGATGCGACTGCTGCCGTCCGGCACCTGGGAGAGCGCGATGGCGTTCCAGGGCTCGTTCCAGTTCACCGGCGTCGCGCCGGGCAACTACGAGGTGCGCGCGTTGTCGCCGGGTGGCGAGGGCGGCCGCGAGCGTGCCGGCGTGCCGACGCCGATCGAGGTCAAGACGGGCGAGACGGTGCGGCCGAAGGTCGTCGCTCCGGCGAACTGAGGCGCGCGCCGCGAGATTCCGTTGTGGGCCGGCACGCCCCGGTGGGTATCCGTGCGCGCGTGTCGAACCCGTTGCTGCGGCTCGCGCGCGCCGACGACTTCTCGGCGATCGCGGAGATCACGAACCACTACATCCGAACGACCGCGATCCACTTCGCGGCGCACGACATCCGCGCGGACGAACTCGCCGAGCAACACCGCGTCGGCGGCGACGTTCATCCGTGGTTGGTCGCCGAAGTCGACGGCACGGTGCGCGGGTACGCGAAGGCGTCGCGATGGCGCGAGCGCGACGCGTACCGGTTCACGTGCGAGACCGGGGTCTACGTCGAGCATCGATGGCTCGGTCGCGGCCTCGGGCGCGCGTTGATGCAGCGGTTGATTCGGTTGCTCGGCGATCAGGGGTATCGCTCGATCGTGGCCGGCGTCGCACTGCCGAACGATCCGTCGGTGCGGCTGCACGAGGCGCTCGGTTTCCGCTCGGTCGGCGTCGTGCGCGACGCGGGGTTCAAGTTCGAGAAGTGGCACGACGTCGGCTTCTGGCAGTTGCGGCTGCGCGAGGACGCCGCGCCGCCGCGGCTGCTGACGGTGACGGAGGCGTTCGCGCGCGGTCAGCCGAACGCGACCTGACGCACGGCGCGCGCGCGCGCCTCGTGCAACGCGGTCTTGAACGCCGCGACGTCTCGATGCCGCGCCCGAAGTGCATCGGCGTCGACGCTGGCACAGGCGGCGCGCAGCGCGTCGACGTTCGCAGCGACGCGCGTGCGCACGGCGTCGCCTTCGGCCGCGTGGCCGAGCCGCCCGGCGTGATCGGCGGCGACGGCCAGTGCGAACAGGTCGGCGCGGAAGTCGCGCATGCGCAACCAGCGGTCGTAGATTTCGGCCAGCGTGCCGGGTCGCAGCTCGGCGAACCGGCGCACGACGAGGTGCAGCGCGCAGACGGTCTCGCAGAGGCGGCGCGTCGCGGCGTCGCCGAGACCCGGCAAGGCTTCGAACAGCCGCTGGATCGGTGCGAGCCCCGTGTTGTCGTGGTCCTCGTGCGACGGGAAGCGTTCTGGCGTCGTCAGGCCCTTGCCGAGGTCGTGCGTCAGCGTCGCGAGCAGGACGGCGGCGCGGTCGTCGTCGTGCATCGTCGCCGACTGCGCGACGACCCATTCGAGCGACAGGATCAGGTGCAACGCCTGCGAGATCTCAGGGTGGTGACGCTGCGGACCAGCCGGGCGACCGTCGAACTGCGCGGCGAGTTCGGGCGCCAGCGCGGTCAGCACGCCGGCTTCGTACAGCTCGTGCAGGCAACGACCGGGCGACGGCGTGCGCAGCAGGATCGCGCGCAGCTCGGCGGCGACGGCCTCCGGCGGAATGCGCGCCAGCAACGCGGCGTCGACCGGTGTGCGGCGCAGCCGCGGGTCGACCGTGAAGCCCCATTCGTGTGCGCGGCGATACGCGCGCAGCCAACGCACCGGGTGCTCGGCGAGGCGCTCGGAGACGTCGCCGACGATCCGGATCCGGCGTTCGCGCCAGTCGGCGAGCCCGCCCTGCGGGTCGTGGATCGCGTCGTCGGTGAGCGACCACAGCAAACTGCCAACGGTCATGTCACGCCCGGCGGCGTCGGCGGCGATCTGCTGGGCGAGGTCGGCGTCGTCTGCGCCGCCGCGGAACGTCGTCGCCTCGACGCGCAGATCGCCGACGCGCATGGCCACGGTGCCACGACGGCGGGCCGCGTCGGTGATCGGCAGTGCCGCGTCGAGTGCGCGCAGCCGCGCCGTCGCCGTGTCGACGTCGAGCGACCACGCGAGGTCGAGATCGCCGACGCGCGGCTCGTCGCCGCCGCCGCTGCGCCGGATCGCCTCGCGCAGCGCGGCGGATCCGGCGATGCAGGCTCGCAGCGCCGGCTCGAAGAGCCATGGCGCGTGCGCGTTCAGGTAGCCGCGCGGATCGGCGAGCGGGTCGTGTCCGGGAATGGCGGCGCGCGACGGTTCCAGGTCAGTCCTTGATGCCGATCTTGCGACCGTTCTCGCGCAGCCACGCGCGCGCTTCCTTGCCGCTGCCGAAGCGCTGGCCGGTTGCGGCGAACATCGCCTCCGACGCATCCGCGCGCCACGCCGACCAGCAGTGCCAGCGCGCCTTCCAATACTCGGCCGGCGGATTCGACGGGTCGTGCACGTCGACCGGCTGCGGCTCGTCGAGGTGATCGACGAGCATCTTGGCCGCCTGCTTCTCCTTGTGCTTCGTGACGACGCCGAGGACCGCCTTCTGCAGCGGCACCGTGTCGGGGGTGAACTCGCGGCTGAAGAACTTCTCGAGGGTCGGCCAGTCGGCCGTGACGTAGGCGGTGTCGCCGAGCGCAGTGATCAGCGCGGCCGTCGTCGGGATGTCCTTCGTGACCTCGGCGTCCTTCAGCAAGAACGTCAACGCCTGGCGAACGTCCTTCGGTTCCTGCCGGCCGAGCCCCTCGGCCGCGAGCTTGCGGACCGTGACCGCCTTCTCGGTCCGGACCGCGTCGCGCAGCGGGTTGACGACGCTCTTGTGGATGCCGGTCGTCAGCGGTTCGAGCGCGTCGAGACGCTGCTGAAGGCTCGCGTTCTTCGCTTTCCGCACCTTGTTCCAGGCGTCGACGGCGGCCTTGGCCGTCGCGTCGTCGAGGCGCTTCGTCGCCGGCGGTTCCGGCGGTTTCGCCGGGGTCTTGGAGTCGACGTCCTGCGTCGGCGGGGTGCGCTCCGCCGGTCGGCCGGGCGAGGGATCCTGACAGAGCAGGCCGGTCACGAGGAGGGTGGCGAACATGGCCGGCGGATCTTAGCGACGTCGTCCGAGCCGGGGAGGGTCGGCGTTCAGCGGCGCGATCCCATCGGTCGATCAGGTCCGCATGAACCGCATGCCAAAGCGCATCCTGATGTCGGTCGTCGTCGCCGCGCTCTCGCTCCTGTCCGGCTGCCTGCAGATGGAGCAGTCGGTCACGATCGCCGCCGATGGAAGCGGCACGCAGAAGATCACACTCGATCTGACCGAGCAGGTGCTCGGCAGTGTGCAACGCTTGGCCGGCGTCGCCGAGGGCGAGCAGCGTCCGGTCGATCCGCGCGCGGCGTTCCGCGAGGACCACGTCCGACGCGAGTTGGCCGCGGCCGGGATGGCGATGACGGCGCATTCGTCGAGTGTCGTTCGCGGCGTGCAGCGGCTGTCGATCGAGGCGCGCTTCGAGGACGTCGCTGCGCTCGCGAAGAGCCCGCTCGCCGGTGGCCGGGCCGAGTGGTTCTTCGTCCGCGGCACGACGAAGGACCGCGTTCGGGTCGTCTGCTATCCGCAGGGGCGCGCCGCGCACGTCGCCGCGAAGGCCCGCGCCGACGAGATGGAGCGCGACGGGATCGACGAGACCGAGCAGCTCTACTTCGAGCAGCGCCGCGCGCAGCTGCGTTCGCTCGACGTGGCGTTCGCCGTCACGCTGCCCGGCACCGTGCATGCCGCGTCGGCGAACTGGAAGCTCGACGGCGAGCGCACGCTGCGCGCCCGCGTGACCGGCAAGGACGTGCAGAGCCCGCGCGACCTCGTGCTGCTGCTCGCGCCGCGCTTCGAGGCCGAGTTCGACGCGAGCGGGACGACGTGGAAGGTGCTCGACGCGGAGCCGGAGTTGCCGCGCGTCGCGGTGCGGTGACGCACCAACACGTCGTCATTCAGCAGCGAACGGGATCCGGAGCGGTGCGCGGTCCCGTTTCCAAGTACGCGCAAAGTGAAGCCATTACGCCAATTCCACCGGCCATCAGGTTCCGCTGGAACGGATTGAGTGAGATCAAAGTGCCGAAGCAATGGCACGACGGCGCCGGCCAGAGCAACCCATGGATCAGGAAACCGGCCGCGAGGATCCAGCACATGTACAAGCCGACCGGCCATCGACGCTGGAGCAGGGCAAATGCAGTCATCAGCTCTATGAATGCGACGCTGATCGCGTCAAGCGACAGACCGACATTGTCTGCGAGGATCTTCGATGCACCCGCAAGGGCAAGGGTGATGGCGAGGACCAGTCGTCCAAGACCGCTCATCGCTTCAACATCTGCTTCTGAAAATCACGAATGATGTCGCCACGCTCCCGCTTCAATTGCTGGAGTCGCCCCCTCACGGCGAGCAACTCCGGCGCATTCTGGGGCGTGTAAATGTAGGCGATCCCCGCGGTAGTGGCGCCGCTGAGGTACAAGCTCGTGTACCCGCCCAATCGCGCGGCTTCGTCTTTATAGGGTTTGTCGTCGACCACCATCCCTTTCGACCGATCGGCAGGATATGGGATACGACGATAATCACCTCGGGCGATGCTGCGAAGGCTGGCCTTCATCTGAAGCACCTGTCGGTCGTACGACAATTCTGCAATCGCCGTCTCGTGCTGCTCGATCGACCTCGCCAAATCGCGAGACTCAGCTTCGGACAGAGTCCGGCCAATTGCCTGCTCGACTCTTTGGACCAACGGTCGGAGACTCAGGCAGCCGTAGCGCTTCATTCGCCAATCTTCCGCCTCCAACTTTTTGAGAATCGTCAACGAATGATTCTGTGCGTGTCGCTCGTCGGTGCCGACCGGCCACAGCTGAGGTGGGGACTCGGATTCGTCCTGTTCCGAGAGGTCACCCGCGTCACTCCCGGGCTCGACATCCAGGGTGACGCGATCATCCTGCGAATCTTCGTTGGGCGTCGAGTCACGCGCGGTCGCCGCCGTCGACGAGTCTCCGTCCCGTCCGTCTACCCCGCGCAACTCCGCAGCGATGGGAGGCGGATTGGGTTCGATCGGCGATCTAATGAGAATCAGCGCGATCACCGCCATCAAAGCAACCCCGGCGGAACACGCGAACAATCGAACGTTACGCGTCGCTCGCTCCGTGGATGTCATGGCAGCACATCGTCGCACTTGTAGCACTTGGTCGTGATCGTGATGATCGACGCGGATGCGTCATAGAACGCATTGACGGCGCCAACACTACAGTTGTGCACGAGGTCGCCGTCGATGACGAACGGGTCGGACAGCTGAAAGACGCTCCACGCTCCTCCGCTGTAATTGCCGGTGCCGCTCACCGAGCCGGACTGGTGGTCCCATTCGAGAGGGAACGAAACCGTGCACCCCGGACCCGCGATGCGTGTGATACTCAAGAACGTGTCGAAGACACACGGGTGGACATAGCGACAATCGGGGTCGTCGAATTCGCAGCTGCCGGGCGAGGCGTCGCAGTCGTACATCACGTCCCAGCACGGGGCGAATCCGAGCCAGTGAGACTCGTCCGCCGGGCAACTGTCGCGGCACGGCGCATTGACGAACGCGCTCAGCGTGGTCATCAAAGCGAACGCGATTCCGGCGAACACAGGCGCCTGGCCCGTCAGGACTCGAGGGATGTTCATGCGTGTCTCTCCTTGTTCGTAGCGTCGCGCCTGGAAGTTCAGACGCGGAAAGGTGACGTCTACCTTTGGGGGGGGCGTCAACCCCCACCCTCACTTCTTTTCGACGAACTTCCCGCCGTTGGCCTCGGCCAACTGCTTCATCACTGTCTCGTATAAA
>JAEYTU010000452.1 GCA_023433825.1 Planctomycetota bacterium | reverse complement strand
ACGTCGAACGGCTGCTCGTGCAGGCCGGCACGCCGCCGACGCGCATCGTTCGGATCCCGCACGGCGTCGACGCCGACGTCTTCACCGACGACGGCGCGCGCGATGCCGAGGTCGACGCATTCGCCGCAGGTCGCTGCACGTTCCTGTTCGTCGGCGGACCGATCTGGCGGAAGGGCTTCGACGTCGTCGTGCGTGGCTTCGTCGAGTCGTGCCGCGAACGCGGCGCCGCCGCCGACGTCTGCCTCGTCGTCAAGACCGGCGGGAGGCATCGCTACCACGGCTTCGAGTTGGCGGCGTTGCTCGAACGCTGCGAACGCGTCCTCCCGCGACGTTCGATCTTGCGGCTCGACGACGACGTCGACGCCGCCCGCATGGCCGCCGTCTATCGAACCTGCGACGCACTCGTGCACCCGTATCGCGGCGAAGGCTTCTGCCTGCCGATCCTCGAGGCTCGCGTCTGCGGACTGCCGGTCGTCGCGACGGCTGGCGGCGCGGCCGACGACGTGCTCGGCACCGACGACGGCGTCGATGCGTGGCTGCGGGTCCCGGCCACGCCGCGTGCGATCGAACTCCGCGACGTCCACGTCGGTCACCCGTGGATCCTCGAGCCCGACCCGTTGGCGTTCGCCGAAGCACTGCGCGAGGTCGTCGCGCGCCGCCGAGACCTGACCGCCGCCGCGCGCGCATCCGCCGAGCGAATCCGGTCGCGCCACCGCTGGGATGCAGCCGCGGCCGAGATCGAGCGCCTGGCCTTCGCGGCGCGGACCGGGCCATGCCGCCGGGTCCGTGACGAAGTCCCGACTCAAGACGTCGGCAACTTTCGCCGATGAAGCGCCGGCGGCGCCGCATTCGGCGTCGTCGCGAGGCAAAGGATCATGATCGACGTCAGCGATTCCATCGGGCTGCCGATGCGTGCACTGGAGGCGATGAACGTTCGTGCGCGCGTCGCGCTGCACAACATCGCCAACCAGAACACGCCGGGCTTCAAGCGCTACGTCGTGCAGTTCGAGGACCGGCTGCGCGCGGCGATCGACGAAGGGCGCGATCCCGGCACGGTCACGCCGCTCGTCACGCGCGACCAGTCCGGCGACCCGGGCGTCAACAACGTCGCAACCGACGAGGAGTTCGGAACGCTGACGAAGGTGCAGCTGATGCACGAGATCTTCAGCTACCGGATGTCGAGCAGCTTCCAGCGGATCCAGAAAGCGATCTCGGGACGCCCCTGAGCCGGAGGTAGACGCACATGGAAGGAATGAAGGGACTGTTCCAGGGGATCGACATCGCGACGGCCGGCATGCGTGCCGAGCTGCAACGCGCGGAGGTCATCTCCAGCAACATCGGCAACATGCACGTCACCGGCGGCAAGACGCGCGAGCCGTATCGGCGCAAGTCGGTCGTGTTCGAAGAGGTGATGACGAACGTCAAGGGCTCGCTCGCGAAGCTCGAAGGCGGCGACAAGGTCGCGAGCGGCGTGCGGATCGCGCGCGTCGTCGACGACCACTCGGCGCCGTTCGTGTCGCGCTACGACCCCGCGGATCCCGAGGCGAACGAAGAAGGCGTCGTGCTCGCATCCAACGTCGACATCTTTCGCGAGATGGTCGACATGAACATCGTCGAGCGCAGCTTCGAGGCGAACATCGCCGCGATGCGCGTCTATCGAACGATGCTGCAGAACTCCGTCGCAGCCCTGGCCCGTTCGTGATCGAGGTTGACCGGTGAGCGCCATCGACGGAATCGGACCCGGACTGCCACCCGTGCCGCGCCTCGTGCGCGGTCCCGAGCTCGTGCGTGGCAACGGCCTGACGGGACTCGAAGGCGTGCGCGACGGTGTCGGCGACGGCACGACGCCGGCGTCGGACGGCCCGTTCGACGGCTTCTTGACCGACGCGCTGCGGCAGATCGACTCGCTGTCCGACGACGTGCGACGCACGGAGGTCGGCCTGTTGCGCGGGGACCAGGGCGTCGAGATCCACGACCTGCAAGCGGCGATCGGCAAGAGTCAGGTCGCGTTCGACCTGATGCTCGAGATCCGGAACAAGATGGTCGAAGCGTGGCAGACCCTGTCGCGCTCGGTGATGTGAACCGATGCCGACGTTCCTCTCGGAGATCCTGGCGCAGTTGAAGGCGATCTGGGCGCGGCTCGACCCCGGGCAGCGCTTCGTCAGCATCGCCGTCGTCGTCGGCGCGTTGATCGGCGTCGGCGCACTCGTCTGGTTCGCCGGACGACCCGAGCTGCGAACGGTCACGACGAGCGAGGACGGACGCGTTCTGGCGAAGGCGATCTCGGCGCTCGAACAGAGCAGCATCGCCTACGTCCGACGCGGCAACGAACTGCTCGTCGAAGCCGCCGACGCGGGCCGCGCGACGAGCGTGCTGTTGACGGCCGGCGTCGCTGGAAGCAACGGCGCCGCGGAACTCGACGGCTCGCTCGGCAGCGTGACGATGGACAGCCGCAGCAAGGAGTTCGTCCTCGCGATGAAGAACCGCGCGCTCGCCGAAGCCGCCGTTCGGACGATCTCCGGAGTCGCCGCGGTCAGCATCGGATTCAGCAGGCCGAAGCGACTGCCGTACAGCGCGACCGACGACGAGACGCAGTCGCGCGCGTCGATCACGCTGCAACTCGTGCCGGGCGCGGCATCGTTCCGGCGCATCGCAGCGAGCGCGATCGAGGTCGCCTCGGCGTCGCTCGCGATCCCGCCGGAGTACGTGACGGTCGTCAACACGTCGACGGCGGAGATCTTCCGACTGCAGCCCGACGGTCGCGACGAGATCGGCACGACCGACTTCCTCATCGAGCAGCGCCGTCGGTCCGAAGAACTGACGCAGCAAGCGCAGTCGATGCTGACGGCGATGTACCCGGGCCAAGCGCAGGTGCTCGTGACCGTCGACCTCGACCCGAACTGGTCGATCACGCGGCAGAAGATCGTTCCCGAAGCACCGCTCGTGAAGACCGACGAACTGACGAAGTCGGAGACGCCGACGCCGTCGCGTGGGAACAACGGCGATCCGAGCACTTCGGCGGCCGTCCTCGGCGGGGTCACCGGCGGCGACGCCGGGGCGGCTGCCGCTGCGAAGGACGAAACGCGCAAGCGCACCTTCGAGACGATCATCGGCGAGTCGCAGTCGGGGATGCGCGCGTCGGACATTCGGCGCCTCAGCGTCGCACTGGTCGTCGACGAGGCGCACAAGTCGAAGGAGACGTCGATCGTCGCGCTCGTCAAGCGCGCGGTCGGATGGAACGACACGCGCGACGGCGAGGGCTTCGCGCTGCACTTCGAGAAGATCCAGCCGATGCCGGAGATGCCTGCGGAAGCGGGCCCGTCGCTCGTCGACCTCGCCATGCCGTGGCTGCCGACGGTCGCGCAGATCGGCAGCGTCGCACTCGTTCTGATGTTCCTGCGCAGTCTGCTGCGTCGTGCGTCGGCGACCGGCGTCAATCCGGGTCCGACGCGGGCGCGTGGCGCGTCGGCGACGGCGGCCGCCGAGGCCGCGAAACCCGAGGCACCGGAGACCGCCGAGGAGACGACGCGCCGGATGCGGCGTGAGATCGAACGTGCGATCGCCGAGGACCCGTCGTCGATCACGCGGCTCTTGGAGACCTGGCTCGCGGAGCAGAAGACGTGAGCGGCGCGCTCCGCAAGCCGGCGACGCTGACGCACGACCAGATGGTCGCGATCCTCCTGCTGTCGATCGACCAGGAACTCTCGGCCGAAGTCTTGCGCAACCTGCACGACGACAACGTCGACCGCGTCACGCGCGCGATGAAAGAGCTGCAGGAGATGGCGATCGAGATGTCGTCGGTCAGCACGATCTACGAAGAGGCGATGCGCCGCATGCGCGAGGGCGGACTCGCACTCGGCGACGTGTCGCGGGCGATGGATCGCGTGCTCGTCAAGGCGTTCGGGGAATCGCGCGGGCAGGACGTCAGCCAGCGTGCGAACACCGAGATCCTGGCGAAGCGGCCGTTCGCGATGTTCGAGTCGCTGACCGGAGAGGACCTCGCGAACCTGCTGATCGAGGAGCACCCGCAGATCGCCGCCGTGTTCCTCGCGCATCTCGACCGCGCCAAGGCCGGGAAGGTGCTCGCGTGTCTGCCCGAGGATCGTCGTCCTGACCTGCTGCATCGCGTCGCGACGCTCGACCGCACGCCGCCCGACGTCGTGCAACGCGTGCTCGACGTCATGCGCAAGAAGGTCAAGGACCTCGGCCTGACGACGCTGCGCTCGGAGCCGCGCGCGTGGATCAAGGCCGCCGCGCAGATCCTGAACAACATGGGCGGCGGCGAGAAGGTCATCCTCGAACAGATCTCCGAACGCGACGAGGCGATCTCGACCAACATTCGCGAGGAGATGTTCACGTTCGAAGACGTCTCGAAGCTCGACAAGAAGGGGATGCAGAAGATCCTGTCGCAGATCGACACGCGGGTGCTCGCCGTCTCGCTGAAGGCGGCGCCGCCCGACGTCGAACGGACGATCCTCGGGAACCTCAGCAAGCGCGCCGCAGAGATGGTCGTCGAGGAACGTGATTCGTT
>JAEYTU010000443.1 GCA_023433825.1 Planctomycetota bacterium | reverse complement strand
TCGGCGTGGCGCTGCAGAGTGCGTCGCCGCGCGATGTCGCCGCGGCGCTGCCGACGGTCGAGGCCATCGCAGCGCACGGCGATCCGGTTGCGATCGAGGTCTTGACGACCGCCGGCGCGCGGCTCGCCGACCTCGCCCGGGCCGCCGCGCGTGCGGCGCGCCTGAATCTGGCCGACGTTCCGGTCGTCGCCGGCGGCGGCGCGTTGGGCGACGGCTCGCGGCTGCGTGCGGCGCTCGCCGCCGCGCTGTCCGCGGACGGCATCCAGCGCCTCGACGCACCCGCGATCGACCCGGCGACGGCGGCGGCGCGTCTGGCCGCTGCATGGCAGGACGGTCACGGTCCGCTGTCGCGATGGGTGGCCCGTGCGTGATCTCGTCGTTCCCGGCGGCCGGCGCATCCCCGAACGTTGCCTCAGCGTCCAGTTCGCGCGCGGCGGCGGACCCGGTGGCCAGAACGTCAACAAGGTCGCGTCGAAGGTCGACCTTCGCCTCGATCTGACGGCGGCGACCGAAGCGCTCGGCGACGCGGACGTCGCGCGGATTCGCGAACGCCTCGCGACCCGACTCGACGCGGATGGCCGGCTCCAGGTGACGAGCAACGAGCACCGCTCGCAGCAGCAGAATCTCGACGCTGCGCTGCGCCGAATGGAAATGCTGCTCGCCGCTGCGCTGAAGCGCGACAAGGTCCGCCGCCCGACGCGACCGACCTCCGGAAGCCGGATTCGCCGGCTGACCGGCAAGAAACTGCGCGGTGAGATCAAGCGCGGCCGCGGCGATCAGGGTCGCGGTTCGGACGATCGCTGACGCAGGTCCGCCGCCATCGGCAGGATGCGGGTTTCGTTCCGGGACGCGGTCTGCCGATACAGCCCGCGGAGACTAGGGAATGATCATCCAAGCCACGAGCAGCTTGCACGGCATGTCCTCCCGGCTGCGCCAGGTCGTCATGGACCTGCTGAAGGCGGACCAGATGGAGCTGCCGCTCCTACCGGAGGTCGCGGCCAAGGTCATCGAACTGACCGGTTCCGAGAACGCCGACGCGCAAGCGCTTGCCGAGATCGTTCATCGCGACCCGGCGCTCGCGAGCAACATCCTCCGGATCGCGAACTCGCCGGTGTTCGCGCCTTCGTCACCGATCGTCTCGCTTCAACAGGCCGTCACGCGGCTCGGCATGCAACGTCTCGCCGAACTCGCGTTGGCGATCGCGATGAAGGGTCGGATGTTCATGGTCCCCGGCCAGGAAGAGATGGTCGCGCTGATCTGGCACCACTCGTTCGCGACGGCGTGTTTCGCGCGTGAGATCGCGCGGCTGAAGCGGGTCAACGTCGAGAGCGCATTCCTGTGCGGGCTGCTGCACGACATCGGCAAACCGGTGATCCTCGCGGCCGTCGCGCGGCGCTGGAACACCGGACAGGAGCTGCTGCCCGGCGCCGTGCACGTCGTGCTCGACGAGTTCCACACGGCGGTCGGCCGGCGCTTGATCGAGAAGTGGCGCCTGCCGGCGTTCGTCGCCGACGCGATCCTGCACCACCACGACGGCAATCACGATCGCGAACTCGGCGACCTGTGCCACATCGTCGCGCTCGCCGATCTGCTGGCGCAAACCGTCGTGCTGCCGGGCGTGCCGATGGACGTCAGCGAGATCCTCGAGTGCCCGGCGCTGGCGCCGCTGAACCTCTATCCCGACGACTTGAAGACGTTGATGGAGAAGCGGAAGCCGATTCGCGAACTCGTCGAGATGGTGGGGTGATGGTCGAGCGATTCCATTTCGACGTCGTCGTCATCGGCGGCGGTCCTGCGGGTCAGAAGGCGGCGATCCAAGCCGCGAAGGCCGGCGCGACGGCGCTCGTCGTCGACCGACAACCAGCCGCAGGCGGCGAGTGCGTCGTGCACGGGACGATCCCGAGCAAGACGCTGCGCGACCTCGCGGTGCGGTTCAGTGATGCACGTTCGCGGCTGAAGGTCGAACTCCCCGACGAGGCGAAGCTGACGACGCTGCTCGCGCGGCTCGACGAGGTCGTCGCCGCGCACCAGGAGTTCCTCGGGGCTCAGTTGGCGCGCAACCGCGTCGAGTTCTGGCACGGCCGCGCGCGATTCCTCTCGTCGAACGAAGTCGAGACGCTCGCGCCCGACGGGACGCGCAAGGTCGCACGCGGCAAGTTGATCGTCGTCGCCGTCGGCTCGCGCCCGCGGACACCGGCCGAGGTACCGGTCGATCACGAGCATCTGCTCGACAGCGACTCGATCCTGTCGCTCGCGTACCTGCCGAAGTCGCTGGTCGTCCTCGGCGCCGGTGTGATCGCCTGCGAGTACGCCTCGATCTTCGCCGCGCTCGGCGTGGCCGTGACGATCGTCGACCGTGGCGAACGTCCGATGCCGTTCCTCGAGGCGGAGCTGACCGATCGGTTCGTCGCGCGATTCGAACGCTATGCGGGCTGCCGGTACCTCGGTGGCCGGCACCTGAAGAGTTCCGGCTTCGACGGCCTCGCGCAGGTCGTGACCGAGCTCGACGACGGGACCGTGCTGCGGACCGAGAAGCTGCTGTGCGCCCTCGGCCGGCGCGCGAATCTCGAGGGACTCGCGATCGAAGCCGCCGGCCTCGTCGCGACGCCGCGCGGACTGTTGGAGGTCGACGCCGACTTCCGGACGAAGGTGCCCCACATCTACGGGGTCGGTGACGTCGTCGGACCACCGGCCCTCGCGTCGTCGGCGATGCAGCAAGGCCGACGCGCCGTTCGCCATGGCCTCGGGCTGCCGCTGTCCGACTCGCAGGACGTGATCCCGACCGGCATCTACACGATCCCCGAGATCTCGTGCATCGGCATGACCGAGGCCGAGGCGGTCGCGAAGTTCGGCGGCGCGATCGTCGGCCGTTCGTCGTTCCACGAACTCGCGCGCGGCCAGATCGCGGGGATCACCGACGGCCTCGTCAAGTTGGTCTGCGAACCGAACGGACGAAAGCTCGTCGGCGCGCAGATCTTCGGCGAGACCGCGACCGAGCTGATCCACATCGCGCAGATGGGGCTCGTACAGGGCTGCGAGGTCGACGTGTTCGTCGACCACGTCTTCAACTTCCCGACGATGGCCGAGGCGTATCGCGTCGCCGCGTTCGACGTGCTCCGCAAACGCGCGCTGCTCGCCGAAGCACTCGTGACACGCCGCTGACGGCCATCGCGTGCGCGACGCGCGCGCACTACCGTTCGCCGCTCTCGCGTCCCGACCGGCTCCGGTCCGGATGCACGTCAGCAGGCAGCAGCGGAGGATCGGATGGTCGACAGCGAGCAGCGTGGACGGATCGCCGTCGTGACCGGCGGTGGTAGCGGCATCGGTCGCGGCATCGCCCTCGCGTTGGCCGCGGACGGCGTCGAGGTCTGCGTGACCGGACGCCGTGCGGCGGCGCTCGACGAGACGGCGGCATTGGTCGCGGCGGCCGGTGGAACGTGCCGAACCCAGCTCATGGACGTGACCGATCGGCGCTCGGTCGAAGACGGCTTCGCGCGAATGTGCGGCGACGGGCGTGGGCTCGACATCCTCGTCAACAACGCTGGCGTCGGCGGACCGAACGGCTGCGTCGTCGACGGCCCCGACCGGTTCGACACGATCGTCCGCACGAACGTCGACGGCGTGTTCTTCTGCACGCGGGCCGCCGCGCCGTACCTCGTCGACGGCGGCCGCGTCGTCAACGTCAGTTCCGTGCTCGGCCGCTTCGGCGTGCCCGGCTACACCGCGTACTGCGCGTCGAAGCACGCCGTCATCGGCTTCACGCGCGCCCTCGCGCTCGAACTCGCGCCGCGCAAGATCACGGCGAACGCGATCTGCCCCGGCTGGGTCGAGACCGAGATGGCCAGAGAGGGCATGGAGTTGATCGCGCGCGGCACCGGCACCGACTACGCGCAGGCGCGCGCCGGCGCGCTCGCGATGGTGCCGCTCGGTCGGATCCTCGAACCCGCGGAGATCGGCGGCCTCGTCGTCTATCTCTGCAGTGCGATCGCGAGCGGCATGACCGGGCAGGCGATCAGTCTGTGCGGCGGCGCGACGATGGTCTGAACCGGGACGACTGCCGAAGAGGTGCGAGAACGATGCTCCCCGACCGACACGTGTTCGTCTGTGTGCACGGCAAGGCCTGCGCAGAGCGCCGCAGCGACGAGGTCTACCGCCGGTTCCGTGAGCGGCTGAAGGCGTCGGGTTTGAAGCCCCGCGTGCTCGTGACCGGCTGCGGATCGATCGGGTTCTGCGACCGCGGCGTCGCCGTCGCGGTCTACCCGGAGGCCGTCTGGTACTCGCGCGTCACGCCCGACGACGTCGACGAGATCTTCGACGAGCACGTCTGCAACGGTCGCGTCGTCACGCGGCTGCAGGACGAGCTGACCGAGGAGTGAGCGTCAGCGCGCCGCGCCGGGAGTCGGCTCGGGGACCGCGCCCTCCGGCATAATTTCCGGCG
>JAEYTU010000225.1 GCA_023433825.1 Planctomycetota bacterium | reverse complement strand
TCGACCACTTGCAGGAGCGTCACGACCCGTCACTGCGTGCGTTGCTCGAGACCGACGCCGGCGCGCGACTGCTGCGTTCGGCCGTGTTCACGCGCTTCGTGCGCCAGTACGCCGACGTCGTCGCGCTGCGGCGAACCGCGCGGGATCGGGAGGTCGATCCGCAGCAGATCGAGGCCAGTCTCTCCGCGGCACTCGGTCGCGGCTTCGCGTCGTGGCTCGACGCGTATCGCGCGCAGCGGCGTCAGCAGGGCATTCACGAGGACCCGCCCGAGACGACGGTCCAGAAGCTGATGACGCGCTTCCAGAGCGAGTTCGGACTCGAGTGGGAACGCCAAGGCTGGCTCGACGCACTCGTGCCGATCGAGGTCAACGAGGATGCACTGCAGGCCTACTACACGGCGAACGCGCGCGTCTTCGGCGGCCACGTCACGTTCGCGCACATCCTGATCCACCATCGCGATCCGATGACCGGCGAACTGCTGACCGGCGACGCGAAGAAGGCTGCCGCCGAACGGATCGCCGACGTCAGGAGCCGTTTGAAGGCCGATGGCAGCAACTTCGAGGAAGTCGCCCGCGCGATGTCCGAAGACCGGAAGTCGGCACCGCAGGGCGGCGTGTTTCGCGACGTCGCGCGCTTCGATCCGCGCTTGCCGGCCGAGCTGACGCGCACCGCATGGGGTCTCGCCGACGACGCGTTCACCGGCCCGGTCGAAACGCAGTACGGAATGCACTTCGTCAAGCGGATCTCGTACGTGCAGACGACGTTCCTGCTGCTGACCGAGGACGCGAAGCCGCGGATTCGCGAGCGCATGCAGATCCACCGACAGGAGGACTTGCTGCTCGATCTGCGCCGCCGGCTGCCGATCACGTTGCTGTACTGAAGCCCCTCGATCGAGGCCGGCGCCGAGGGTCCCGCCCCCGGACTGCGTCGGTATGCTCCGCCGCCATGCGAAGCCAACAGATCGTGTCGCTCGCCGTCCTTCTCGGCGCAGCACCCCTCGTGCTCGGCAGCAGCCTTCGAGCCCAAGACAAGCCCGACCGCCACGCCGAACGCGTCGCCGTCCTGCTCGGACGTGACACGACCGCCGCCGCCGAGGCCCGCGCGGCGCTGCTTCGCGCAGGCCCGGCCGCGGTCCCGGCACTCGCGGCCGTCGTCGCCGATCCTGCCGCGCACGGACGCGAGACTGCGGCCGAAGTCATCGGCGCGATCGGGACCGCGGGCGCAGCGGCAGCCATTCCGACGCTGATCGCCGCACTCGGTGACGGCGACGGCGGTGGCGACGACAACCTGTGGGCAGCGGACGTCCTCGTGCGGATGCAGAAGCCGGCGATCGAGCCGTTGCGCGCCGTCCTCGACGAGAAGGACCTGAGCCGGCAGCGATGCGCCGTCTACGCACTCGCACAGCTCGCGCACCTTCTCCCGACGGCCGAGAAGACCGAGATCGCCACCGCGGTCGCCGCGCACGAGAAGTCGGGCGACGAACGGCTGGCGCGGCTCGCGTCGGCCGCCGCTTCGCGATTCGGCGCACTCGACGTCAGTGCCGCGATGCTGCAGCCGGCGATGACCGCACTGCGTCAGGCGAAGCCGCGCGACTACCCCGACGTGCGCGCGCCGCTCGTACTGCTGGCGCCGAACGTTCCTGGACTCGCAGAGGTCATGGTCGATGCACTTCGCGATCCGGAGCTGACCCGCAACCACCCCGAGTTCCTGATCGAGCGCGTCGCGTCGCTCGGCGAACTGGCGCGACCATACCTGCCGCAGTTGATCGAGCTGCTGCGCGACGGCGCCAAGCCGCCGGACACGCAGCAGACGAAGCGCACCTACGTCGTCGGGAGGATCCTCGCGTCGTGGCCGAAGCTGTCGATCCCATTGTTGAAGCCGATGCTGAACGACGAGGACCCGCGGATCCTCGGGAATGCGATGTTCGCCGTTCACGCGTTGGAGGACGCCTCGCGGCCGATGATCGGCGACATCGAGAAGGCGCTGCAGCGGAAGGGGCTGCCGAACAGTCTCGTCGTGCTCGCGTGCGAGACGCTCGAACGACACGGCACTGCCGGTCAGGCTGCGCTCTCCCGCGCCGCGAAGAAGGGCGATGCCGTCGTCAGCGCGCAGGCTCAGGCGTCGCTGAAGCGTCTGAAGCGTTGATCGCGTCGGCGCGCGCCGAACGCGCGATCGCGAACACCAAGCCGGCGATCAGCAGCAGCACGGCGAGGTGGTTGCGTTTGACCAACTGCAGCGCCTCCAGCGGAACGTTCGGCGACCACGGCAGCAGGATCGGCACGGCGCCGAGCAGCGCCAGGAGCCAGACCCGCGCGCGGCACGACAGCGACGCTGCGCCGACGACGACGGCGACCCACGCGTAGCCGTAGCCGTACGGCTTCAACCGCGGCCAACACAGCAGCAGTGCGATCGTCGCCAGCGGCAGCGCATCGACGACCGACGTCGAACGGAGCATGCGCTGTGCGGCGCGCACGACGACGAACGCACCGCCGGCCAGCAGCACGAGCATCGTCAGGTCGCCGAGTCCGATTCCCGGCTCCAGGTCGACGAGGTCGAGCAGCAGCAGCAGGAACGTCGGATTGTTGTTCCCCGACGTCCGCTCGTGCCACGGCGTGTGCTGCCCTTCGATCGATCCCTGCAGCATCTGCCACCAGCTCGCCGTCAGGTCCGGATACAGCGCGTAGCTGGCCGCATGACACAGCGCGAACACGCAAGCCGGCCACAGCAACACGTGCCACCGCGCTTCGCGTCGCACCACCAGCGGCAGCAGCAACGCCGAGAACGAGAGCGGCACGAGTTTGACGAAGCCGATGGCGCCGATCGCGATCGAGAAGCCGACGAGCCGTCGATGCCGCAGCAACGCGCAAGCGACGGCGAACGCGAACAACTCGACGAGTCCGAGGTTGCCGGCTTGGAAGTTCCATCGCGCGACGACGAACCCGGTCGTAGCGAACGCCGCGAGCCAAGCCCACCACAGCGGTGTCGCCGGCGTGAACACGAGCCCGAGCAGCACCGTCGCCGCGAGCAGGCACAGCGCGTAGACGACTGCCGCGAACCCGAAGCCGTGGTCGACGATCGGCGCGATCCACCACGTCGACAGCGGCGGGTAGACGTGACTCAGGTCGCGGCCGCCCCCATGCCGTTCGATCGACTCGATCCGGTACGGATCCTCGCCGGCGCGCTGTGCGGCGACGGCCGCTTCGTAGACACGGAAGTCCGGCGCATCACCACTCGCGGCGACGACACACCGCCACGCACCGAACGCGGCCAACGCCACGAACGCGCAGAGCAGCCAGACCCGACGTCCGGCGCTCAGGCGCGTCGTCCGCAGCACTTCTTGAACTTGCTGCCGCTGCCGCACGGGCACGGCTCGTTCGGCCCGACCTTCGCGACTGGCCGCCGGAACGGCTTCGCGTGCGGCGGCTGCCCGTCGACGAAGTACCAGACGCCATCGTCCTTGCGGAACGTCGCCTCCTCGTGGTGGCGGACGTCCTGCCCCTTCAGCCGGTACCGCGCGACGAACTCGACGATTCCGGTCGCGTCGTCCTCGCCCCCGCCCTCGGTGCGCACGATCTCGAGGCCCTGCCATTCGGCCGACTTCGACCAACTTTCCGTCGCGGCCTGGTCGACGCCATCGCGCCCTTCGGCGGACTGCGTCGCGATGACATGGTCGACGGCGCCGCGGACGTAGGCCGTGTAGCGCGAGCGCATCAGCGCCTCGGCGGTGGCCGCTTTCCGCGTTCCGTCGAGCACCGGACCACAGCACATCTCGAACGCGACAGCACTTCCGCAGGGACAGGACATGCGGGGGACTCATAACGGCCGTCGCGGAGGCCGTCCACGACGCACGGAGCCTCGCTATCCTCTCGCGCTCCCCATGCCCTGCGCCGTCGGTCGACCCGACGCGCCACGGAACCACACCATGCGTACGACTCTCCCCCTCGCGGCCATCCTCGCGCTCGTTCCGATCCAGGCTCAGGACGCCGAGCTGGATTTCACGAACACGAACACCGTCCGATCCACGACTCCACACCCGACGACCGGCGTCTTCTACCCGTTCTCGCCGACGGTGCCGCCCGGCTACCTGACGTCGCCCGGTGTGCAAGCGGGCACGCGCCTCTGGCACACGACCCCGAAGTTGCGCGGCCAAGCCGGATCGCAGGGCACGCACTACGTGACCGTGACGGGCTTTCGCCAACTGAGTCGCGTCGGCGCGGCCGTCGCGACGTTCCCGGCTCCGAACCACTACCAGATGCGGTGCGGCATGGGACCGGCGCGCGCGGCGACCGCGCCGTACCAGTTCGATCACGATCCGAACGGCGCCGACATTTTCTCGATCGCAGACGCACCGGTCGTCGTGACGAACGGCCCGCTGTTCACGGTCGACGTCCGACTGACGACGCCGATCGTCGTGCCGGAGGTCAACTGGTGCTTCTACGTCGAGTACCGCGGCGGCGAATGGCAGGACGATCCGCAGGGCGGCCAGACGATCGCGTGTGACTACTACGGCGGCTACGCGCCTGGTGGACTCCCGTCGAACGGCTCGACGGTCGGCGCGCCACCGCGCACGGTCGCATGGTCGGGCGGCCCGCAGTTCCGGCCGAAGATCATGTTCTACGTCCAGGAAGCCGTGATGACGGCGACCGGGACGCACAGCAACAACTACTTCTCGCCACCCCTCGCGACCGAACAGCACCGCGGCATCGGCGCCTGTCGCGCACCGTGGCACTCGGTGTTGACCGGGGATCTGTTCTTCGACGTGCGCGCGGGCTCCGGCTACGGCTCGTTCGGCTCGGCGGTCGTGTTCCTGAACTTCTCGCCGAGCTGGTTCCCAGTTCGCCTGCCGGTGCTCGGCCTCGGCAACCTGATGCTCGACCCGTCGGATCCGGCGTTCGCCGTGCTGAGCGGAATCGTGATGCCGCTCGGCGCGCAGGGGAACTTCAACGGCGTGCAGGCGCCGATCGCGGTCCCACCGCTCGGCGCGGCGGCGCTCGGAACGATCCTGAAGTCGCAGGGACTCGTCTTCAACGGCGCGTTCCTGCAGCCGCAGTTGACGACGACGTCGTCGATCCTCGTGCAGTGACCGCGGCGACGGCCGCGCAGACGATCAGGTCTTGAAGCGGCCGACGAGTCCGCGAAGTTCGCCCGCGAGCTTCGACAACTCGTCGCCCGCGCTCTGCGTCCGGCCGGCGATCTCCAGCGTGCGCCGCGCGGCCTCCTGCACACCGGCGTTCTTCGTGCTGACCTCGGCGCTGGCGAGCGCCGTCTCGCCGACCGAGTTGGCGGCGCCCTGAGCGCCGCCTGCGGCCTCGCCGATCCGACGCGCGATCTCCCCGGTCGTGCTGCGCTGCTCGGCGACGGCGCGCGCGATCAGCTTCGACGCGTCGTTGACCTGGACGATGACCTTCGCCGTCTCGGCGATCCCCTCGACGGTCTGGGCCGTCGACGATTGGATCCCTTCGATCTGCTTGCGAATGCCGTCGGTCGCCTCGGCGGTCTGCCGCGCGAGTTCCTTGACCTCGAACGCGACGACCGCGAATCCCTTTCCGGCGTCCCCGGCGCGCGCCGCCTCGATCGTCGCGTTCAACGCCAGCAGGTTCGTCTGCTCGGCGATGTCCTTGATCGTCTCGATGACTCGCCCGATCTCGCGCGCCGCGGTCTCGAGCGCCGTGATCCCCGAACGGCTGCGCTCGGCCATCTGATCGGCGTGCCCGGCGACGCGCGCGGCGTTCTCGGCGCTGTTCGCGACCTCGGCCGTCGTCGCCGCCATCTCTTCGACGGCGGCCGCGACGGTCTGGATGTTCTGCGAGACCGAGTTGCACGACTCGGCGACGTGCTGCAGCGACACCGACATCTCCTCGCTGGCAGCCGCGACCTGCGTCGACAACGCGGTCGTCTGCTGCGCTTCGCTCGACACGTCCTGCGCCGTCCGCAGCAACCCTTCCGCCGATCCAGACAACTTGTTCGCCTCGCCGCCGATGCTGCGGACGAGCTGCTGAAGGTTGGCGACGAACTCGTTGAACGCCTTCGCGACGACGCCGACCTCGTCGCGCCGGTCGGCGTCGAGTCGCGCCGTCAGGTCGCCGTCGCCCTGCGCGATTCCCCGCAGCGTGTCGGCGAGCCGCTTCAGCGGACGCGTGACGGAGTTCGTGATCAGCAGCGACAGCACGAGGGCGAGACCGAACAGAACGACGACGGCGACGCGTATCCGCGCGCGACTGCTGTCGGACGTCGCCTGGACGAGCGCGGCTTGTGCCATCGCGTGCTCGCTCCATCGATCGTCCATCTCGTCGAGCGAGCGAATCAGCGTCGAGTAGTGAACGCCGCTCTCGCTGACCGACAGATCGATCGCATCCCGTCGCGCACTCGGCGTGTCCTCGGCGAGCATCGCCAGGACCTCGTTCGAGGTCTTGCGGAACTGATCGAACGTCGCCTCGAACTGCTTGCGAAGCTCGGTCTCGTGCGGATCGCGCGACGGCACCGCCGTGAATCGCTTCCACGCGTCCTTCGCCAGCGTCCGACCGCCTTCGTGGTCCTTCGCGAGTTGCGTCGCGTCCGTCGTGCCGACGCCGGTGAACAACAAGCTGCGTTCCGCGACCATCGTCTGGGCGAGCGCGCCCTGGATGTCCGCGATCGCGCGCACCGCCGGTAGGTCGACGACCGTCAGCAGGCGGTTCTGTGCGCTGGTCTCCTTCAACGCGCTGGTGCCTTGCCAACCCATCCAACCGGTGAAGACGGCGAGCAGGCCACACGCGCCGAGGATGCGGGCTCGCATCGAGACGCGTCGTTGCAGACCACTGCAGGTGTTGAGGATCGATCGGATCATTGGGCCGGTAGTGCCGCGATTCCTCGCGGGGTGCAGCAGTTTGTCGGGTTCGTTTCTTCGCGACGGCCGTTTGCCGACAGTGTCGCGAGCGGCACGGAAGGCCCCAGCAAGCACTGTCCCATCGCGGCCCGAAGCTCAGGGCCTTCGCGCCAGCGAAGGCCCGTGGGCTGCGGCCCAACGAGGGACGCGATGGGCTCGAGTGGGACACGCCGACCCCATCGAGTCGGACGGCGCGCTTTCGAACCCTTCCGCCGCCGGTCTTGAGGCGCTCGCTCCCTCAGCCCCCGCCCCGCCAATGCCACCAGAGGAATGGCCACGCCGCGTTGACGATGGTCACGAGCACCAACCGCACGAGGAACTCGCGCTTGCGCGTCTTGTGGCGGAACACCGAGACGCCGCACCAGGCGCCGACCATCCCGCCGAGGAACGCGAACCACAGCAGCGTCCGCTCCCGGATCCGACGGACGCTGCGGCGGCGCGCGCGCCACTTGTCGAGCCCGAACGCGGCGAACGTGACCGCGTTCGCGATCAGCAGCCCCACCAGCAGGACATCCCCCATCGCGAGCCGCGAGCCTCAGCCGTTCTGCGCGGCGCGGAGCTGTCGCCGCGCATCTGCCAGCAGTCCGAGCAGATGTTCGGCCTGATCGGCGAGTTCGCGGCGCGCGCGTTCGGACGCCTCGCAGCGATCGATCAGTTCGCGGAGCAAGGCCGGCTGCGCGAGATCCTCGATGCGCTTCGTCAG
>JAEYTU010000196.1 GCA_023433825.1 Planctomycetota bacterium | reverse complement strand
CATCTCGCGCTCGCGCACGACCGGCTGCCCCCGCGCGCCGAAGTCCGCTGCCGCGCCTACACACCCGGCGAACGTCTCGACGCCGACCTCGTCGTGCTGCCACTCGCACTGCGCGGCGAACGCGCGGCGTGCTACGCGTCGCCACCCGCACCGTTGGTCCTCGTGCACGACTGGCTGCTCCGCCGCCGTGGCGATGGCGTCGCGATCCCGCTGCTGGCCAAGCGGATCAACCTCGTGCGCGGCATCACGCAGCCGCGCATCGCCGAGGCCGGATGACATCCGACGACGAGTTCCGCGGCACGCTCGGCTTCGCGCGCCAGGGCCTTCGTGAAGTCGTCGTCACGACGGCGATCGCCGGCGGCGCCGCAGCGGCGAGCGCATTCGTTCATCCGATCGCCGCACTGCCGTGGATCGTCCCACCGCTGTTCTCGGCGTGGTTCTTCCGCGACCCGACGCGCCATCCGCCGAACGACGCGACCGCGATCCTCGCGCCTGCCGACGGCCGTCTCGACGACATCCGCGAGGAGCCGTCGTGCCCGTTCCTCGACGGCCCGGTCGTGCGGCTCGGAATCTACCTGTCGCTGTTCGACGTCCACGTCAACCGCGCGCCGTTCGCCGCGATCGGCCAGCGCTTCGAGTACCGCCCCGGGCACCGCCAGCCGACGTGGCGCGTCGACAAGACCGACCGGAACGAGCAGTTCGTGACTTGGCTTCGCCACGAGCTGCCGCCCCATCCCGTCGCCGTCGTTCGCCAGATCGCCGGACCCGCCGCGCGACGGATCTGCAACTGGCTGCGCCACGGCGAACACGTCGCGGCGGGGTCGCGAATCGGCCTGATCAAGTTCGGCTCGCGCACCGAACTCTTCGTGCCGCAGAGCTGCGGACTCCGCGTCGTCGCACGCCGTGGCGATCGCGTCCGGGCCGGCGAGACCGTTCTCGCGCGGTTCGACGAACTCGCTAACACGCGCGCCGAGACGGCGTCCTGCGCGCCTCGAAACGGAGGCTTCGCATGAACGTGTCACTCGCATTCCTTCCGCTGCTGGTCGTCCTCGCCGGTTCCCCGCCGAGCGATCCGTCCGGCGTTTACGCCGTCGTCGACGACGTCGTCTTCCACCCGAACGCGACGGCGCCGCAGCGCGTCGAAGTGCGAGGCGCGTTCGCGATCGCGCAGGGTCGCCACGGCGACTACTACACAGCGCCGCGGACCGGCGTCCTCGTGCTGGTCGCGCCCGACGGCAAGCTCGCCGACTGCGTGGCGCAGTGGCGCGACCTGAAGCGCATGGCCGGCAGCGGAACGATCGTGACGTTCTCCTCGCGTTACTCGCAGAAGGACGTCACGGTGCTGACTGGCGACGCCGCGGCGATCGCCGCCGCCAAACCCGGCATCCACGGCACCGACTTCGGCGTCAACAAGGTCGAGAACCAGGACTGGGGTCCGGCCGCTGCACTGCGTCGGCTGCCGCGCCCTCTCGCACCGGTCGGCGTCGGTCCGTCGGTCGAGGACGGCGGCCGCTACAACGGCCACGAGGTCGAGTTCCGGATCGCGAACGCACCCGACGCCGGCGATGCGCGCTACGTGTTCACGGTCGACACCGGCCGCGAGCAGTTCTGCAGCGATCCGATCGCGGCCGGCGAACGCGAGACGACCTGGAAGGCGAACGTCTTCCTGCTGCCCGGCGACACCGTGACGTGGCGGGTGCACGTCGTCGGCGGCACGCCGGCGAACGAGCCGCGCGGGCACTTCCACTTCGATCGGATGCCCGTGGCCGAAGCGAAGTTCACGGTCGGGCGCGCCGCGAAGCAGGATCGGTGACGAGCGTGGCGGCGACGACGTTCGCGCTGCGCGTCTTCGTCGTCCTCGCGGCGGCACAGTTCGCGAACGTCACCACGGTCGGATGGCCGGCCGCGGGCGACGTCCCCGGTTGGTTTGGTCAGGATGCCGCCGTCGCGCTGTTGGCCGCGGCCGCCGCGACCTTGGCCGCGCGCCGCTCGCGCCGCGCACCCGCCGTCCTCTTCGCGCTCGTCGCACTGTACGCGGCGCTCGGCGTCGCGTTCGTCTCGGTGCTCGGGTCGCCGCCAACGGCGCCGATGCTGCGCGGTCTCGACGCCGCGATGGGCGACAGCGTCGCCGCGCACCTGACGTTCGCGGCGCTCGCACTGCCGTGCGCAGTTCTCGTCGTCGCCGCCTGCGCATGGCGGACCCTGCACGTGTCGCGCAACGGCGCACTCGCGATGCTCGGCGCGATCGCCGCGCTCGGCATCGGCGTCGGCGCCGCGCGTTCGCCGGCGCATCGGAACGCGGCGTGGACGTTCGCGCGCAGTCTGGGGGACCGGTACGGCGCGGAGGCGTCGACGTCGACGTTCCGCCCCTCGCGCGCGGCGACGCTCGAACGCGGACTCGGCGGCCTCCGTGGCGCCGGCCGCGGCCGCGACGTCGTCGTCGTCGTGCTGGAGTCGGTGGCGCCGCGCTTCCTCGCGCCGTACGGCGCCGCCGCCGATCCGATGCCGTTCGTCACGCGCCTCGGCGCGCGTGGCATTCGGTGCGACAACGCCTACGCGGTCTATCCGGAGAGCATCAAAGGCCAGATCGCGCTGTTCCACGCCGTGCATCCGGCGCCCGGCACGAGCGCCGAGGACTACGCAGCGATCCCGGTGCCCGCACTTGCGACGCTGCTGACCGATGCCGGCTACGCGACGGCGCTGTTCCACTCGGGGCGGTTCCGCTTCCTCGGCATGGCGGCCGTCCTGACGCGCAGCGGGTTCGCGCACCGCGCCGACGCGGCGGTGATCGGCGGCGAGGTCGAGTCGAGCTTCGGCGTCGACGAGGAGTCGACGGTCGACGCGTTGCTGCGCTGGGTCGACGCGCAGCCGCCGTCGCGGCCGTTCTGCGCCGCGTATCTGCCGGTCGCCGGGCATCACCCGTACGCGCATCCGGGCGGGCCGTTCGCCGACGACTCGATGCTGGGCAGCTATCGCAACGCGATCCACTACGCCGATCGCGCGATCGCGCGGCTGTGGCGCGGACTCGAGGCGCGCGGCCGCGCCGAGCGAACGCTGCTGTGCATCGTCGGCGATCACGGGCAGGCATTCGGCGAGCACGCCGGCAACTTCGGTCACACGTTCTTCGTCTACGACGAGAACGTTCGCGTGCCGCTGTGGTTCGTGGCGCCAGGGTTGACCGATCGCGCGGGACCGATCGTCGTCGACCGTGTCGTCAGCCACGTCGACGTCGTGCCGACGCTGCTCGACATCCTCGGGATCGAGCCGCATCCGTCGCACGAGGGTGTGTCGCTGCTCGATCCGAGCGAGCGGCCGGCGCTGTTCTTCGCCGACTGGGGCAGCGGTTGGCTCGGGATGCGCGACGGTCCGACGAAGCTCGTCGTCGACGTCGACACCGGACGAACGTCGGCGTTCGACCTCGTCCGCGATCCGCACGAAAGCGACGACGTCGCCGCGGATCCGGCGCGCAGGGTCGACGTCGACGCGGCGGCGACGCTGCTGCGGCGCTGGTCGCGGTCGCAGCGCGCCGCCGTCGCGGCGTTCGTCAGAAGCCGACCGTGACGATGGCCGCGTCGCTGACGTCGAGGCCGACGCCCGGCGACAGCGCGATGCCCTGGAAGTTCAGGAACAGGAACTGCAGCGTCGGATCGTTCGGGATCGGCAGGTTCAGCGACGTCGACACACCGGCGGCGTCGAGCACGCCGAGGCCGAGCGTGACGACCGGAGTCCCGTACAGCGTGCATCCGGCGAACCCGAGCGGCGTCAGGTCGACCGGCGTCACGATGCCGACGCCGAGTTGCAGCGCCGCGACGGCGCCGGCGCGACCGCGCGCGAGCTGCATCGACAGGCCGGGCCCACCGATCGAGGCACTGCCGCCTGCGGACAGATCGAGTGGTCCGGGCCCGCAACCGCGGCCGAACTCGCCGACGCTCGCCGAGACGCCGGGTGGGTTGCCGTTGCCGAAGACCGCCGTCACGTCGGTCGCCGAGAGTGCGAAGCGATAGATCCGGAAGTCGTCGAGGTCGCCGAGCAGGAAGCAGCACGACGTCGAACGGACGACTGCGCCGAGCGTCGTCAGCGTCGTCGTGTACGTGCCGAACAGTCCCGTTCGTGGCCCCGCCTGCGCGAGCCGCGACGCCAGCGTGTAGTCACGCGTCACGTCGAGCTGGCCGTCGATGTAGATCTGCACGATCCCGGCGACGTCGACGATCGCGACGTGGTGCCACGTGCCGTCGAACACCGGCCCGACGGAGGTCACGTCGATCGTCTCCACGAGTGCGTCGTTGCGTCCGAAGATCCGCAGTCGCGTGGCCTCGTTCACCGACGAACGGCCGCTGCCGATCGTGTAGAGCGGGCCGATCGTCGTCAGTCGCGGGTCGGACTCGGTGTAGATCCGCTTGTCGTTCTGCGCGATCGCACGAACCCAGAACGTGACCGAGTACGGCGTGCCGCGTCCGTCCATGACCGGCATGCCGCCGTTGCGGACGATGTCGACGTAGTCGTCGACGCCGTCGAACGTCAGCGCGTTGCCGAAGCGTCCCGGCGTCCACGGCGCGCCGGCGAAGTTGCGAAGCGTGCCGTGATTGCGAAACGGACCGACGTCGTTCGCCGTCGTTCCCGACGTCTCGTCGAGCGGCCAGATGCCGATCGTCGGCGCGATCTGCGCGTGCAGCGGGAGCGCGGCGCAGAGCGCCATGAGGCAGCGAGGAAGGGTTCGCATGGGAGTTCGGAATCGAGGTTGAGGTGGAGGTCGGAGACTTCGCCGTGGCGTCGCGTTCAGCGCGTCGTGACGGTCGTTCGCGTCGACAGCAGCAGCACGCCGTTCTCGACGACGACGCCCTGGATCGCCAGCGTCACGCCGAATCCGACGGACGTCGGCACCGGCGCGCGGAACGTCACGCGGCGCGTTCCCGGCACCGGGGCGGTGATCAGCGGGACGAGCACGCGCGGATCGAGCAGCAAGTCGCCGAAGGGCGTCGGCACGGCCGGGCCGGGCACGCCGAGCAGGATCGACGCCTGACTGCCGGACGGCGCGGCGACGTCGAACTGCAGCTGTCCGCCGCGGAACAGCGTCGAGCCGAGCGTGAACGGGATCGTCCGAGTCGTGACGACGGCGGTGCCGCCGAACGACGGTCCGGGGAAGAACGGATTCAGCGCGAGGAACGTGTCGTGCGCGACGGTGCCGCCGTTCGTCTGCACGGCGGCGGTCGGCGTCGTCGGACCGCCACCCTGGACGTAGGCGGGTCCGTCCCCGGTCAGCACGAGTGCAGTGCGCGTCGCGTCGATCCCGGGCCGCAGGTGGCCGGTGATCGACGGCTGCGCGAAGGTCACGTTCGCGTCGGTCGCGGCGACGGCGACGACGGGTGCGACGTCGACCGCGTTCCACGTGCATTCGGACGTGCGCAGCGTGCTGCGGACGACGGCCAGCGCCGGCGAGCCCCAAGCTTGGCATCGACGCATCGACACCGACGCGCAGTCTTCGACGATCAGCGCCGACGACGCGACCGGCAGCGTCGGCGTCGGGTCCATCGAGCGGCAACCGTCCAGGACGATCTCGCCTTGGTTGTTGCGCAGTTCGATCCGCAGCGTCTGGTCGGCGTTCGCGCTGACGACGTCGACGAGCGTCAGTCGCTGACCGGCGGGGATGTTGCGGATCAACCACGACGTCTGGAACGTCATCCGCGAGCCGAGGATCGTCACTCCCTTCGACAGCGTCGCCGGCGTGTACGGCGTCGGCGCGGGCAACATCCGAATCACGTCACCAGGTGCCGCTGCGTTCAACGCGGCCGGCAGATCGGCGAAGTCGAATCCGGTTCGCTGTTGTGCGTCGACGATCCAGACGCGTTGCGCGGCCAGGGTTCCGGTCAGGACGACGGAGGCAGCCAGCAGACTGGCGAGACGTCGTGCGCGCGTTCGGCGATCCATGGTGGGCCACAGGATGCCACGGATCGCGGGGTTGGTGGGAAGAAGGTGCATGGCACCTCTCCCCACCCGTCACGACTTCCGATCCCTCACGAAGGGTCCGTGATGCGGGCGACGAACAGCAGGAGGCCGGTGCGGACGTCGCGGATCGCGCAGACGAACGGGCGATCGACCGTGAACACGACTGGATCGCTCGGCGGCCGCGAGCCCATGCGCTTGACGACGGCGGTCGCCGCGGCGGCCTCGGTGCCGTCCTCGCCGACCTTCAAGAACGTCTTGTGGATGACCTCCGAGACGACCAGCCGGCCCTTGCCGTCGTCGACTCCGCTGAAG
>JAEYTU010000103.1 GCA_023433825.1 Planctomycetota bacterium | reverse complement strand
CTTGCCGACCTTGCGACCCGTGCGCAGCGTCGGCGAGTTCGCCGGTTCGAGCGGGTGAACGCGCACGCGCGGGAACGCCGCGCGCAGTGCCCGCCCGACGCCCATCACGGTGCCACCGGTTCCGACCCCGGCGACGAACGCGTGCGGACGGCGACCGAACGCCTCCAACTGCAGCAGGATCTCGGGCCCCGTCGAGGCCGCGTGGGCGCGCACGTTCGCCTGGTTCTCGAACTGGCGCGGCAGGAACACGCCGTCGTGCTCGCGCGCGAACGTCTCCGCCAATTGCACCGAGCCGATGAATCCGCCCTGCGCCGCCGACACCGGCACGACCTCGGCACCGAACGACTCGATCAACATGACGCGCTCGCGGCTCATCCAGTCCGGCATGTAGATCCGGACCGGATGCCCGAGCGCACGTCCGAGCGCGGCGAACGAGATCCCGGTGTTGCCGCTGCTCGCCTCGGCGATGACGTCGCCCGCATGCAGCAGGTCGTGCGCGTAGGCCTCGCCGAGGATGTGGCAGGCCATCCGGTCCTTGACGCTGCCGGTCATGTTCAGCGACTCGTACTTCGCGTAGAGCCGGCGCTCGCGGCCGTCGAACCGGTAGTGGATCTCGAGCAGCGGCGTCTGACCGACCATGTGACGCAGCGCGGTGACGGGAGAGCGGCGCATGGCACGGCGAACGAACGCGTCGCGAGCGACTTTCGCGCCCTGCGAACCGGCGTCTCGCGTGAACGTCAGACTGGCTTCGCGTCGCCACCCGGCGCGAACCAGTCGGCCGTCAACTCGGTCCACAGCACGAGCCCGCGCCACGCGCCAAAGTGGTCGTACTCGCGGGCGATCGTCGCGTCCGCGGGCGGCTTCCGGCGGCCGCGCAACTGCGCGAGGCGCGCGCGACACCACGAGTCGAGCGCGAGGTCGTCGTAGCGACCGAGCAGCCGCAGCGCCTGACCGGCCGCGTACGGGCCGAAGCCGCGGATCGCGAGCAGCCGGCGACGCACTTCGTCGGTCGGCAGCGACGGATCGTCGAACGTCGCACACGACAGCACGCCGCTGGCGAACGCCTCCGACAGCGCGTGGCACGACGACGCGCGGTACCCGACGCGGACTTCGTCGCGCCAGAACGATTCCGACTGCGTCGCGCAGACCGCCGCGACCGGGAACGCGCGCCGACCCGACGGCGTCACGGCGCCGATCCCGGCGACGAGCCGCTCCGCCATCTTCTCGGTCGCCGCCCACGAACAATTCGTCGTGAACAGCAGCTTCATCAGATCCTCGAACACGGTCGCCGAGCGCAGCAGCCGTCCGGCGCCGAGGCGTGCGGCCCAGCGAAGGTGCGCGAGGTCGCCGCAGAGTCGATGGAACGCCGTCAGGTCGTCGTCGAGCCGCAGCATCCGCCGCAGCACGGCGGTGATTCGATCGGCCCGCGCGCGGCCGATCCGAGCTCCGGCGCGCGCGGTCACCGTCAGCGCATCACCGTCGCCGCCGAGCGTCACGTCGACCGGACCGTCGACGTCGAGCGCCGTCGTCAGCGTCCGCGACGTCGCGTCGTAGGCGTGCGGCGCGAGCGCGACCCAGCCGTGGCCGTGCAACGCGACGTGCAGGTCGAACGGGCGCGGCACTTCGAGCGTGAACTGCATCGGCGCGGATTGGATCGCAGGATCGCGTGTCGGCTAGCGTTCGCCGGCAATTTCGAGCCGCCCGCCCGCCGCACTGTTCGCCGCACGATGCCGTTCCTCGCGACCAAGAGCTTCGCCGGACTGACCTACACGCAGTTCCTCGGCGCGTTCAACGACAACTTGTTCAAGCAGGTCATCCTGCTGCTGGCCGCACGTCTGTTGTTCGAGGGCGAGGACAAGCAGGGGCTGGCGTTCATCGTCTTCTCGGCGCCGTTCGTCCTGTTCAGCGGCATCGCCGGCGACATCAGCGAGAAGTTTTCGAAGCGCAGCGTGATCGTCGCGATGAAGGCGATCGAGATCGCGCTGATGGTCGCCGGGACGTTCGCGCTGGTCGGCAAGGACTGGACGTGGCTGCTCGTCCTGCTGTTCCTGATGGGCGCGCAGTCGGCGTTCTTCGGGCCGTCGAAATACGGCGTGATCCCCGAGTTGGTCCCCGGCCACCGGCTGCTCTGGGCGAACGGGATCATCTCGATGACGACGTTCCTCGCGATCCTCGGCGGCGAGACGCTGGCGGGCCCGATCCTCGATCACCTGATCGACGCGTTGTGGATCCCCGGGATCGTCTGCGTCGCGCTGTCGATCCTCGGCCTCGTCACCGCCCTGCGGATCGAGCGACTGCCGGCGCAGTCGCCGACGGCGCGGCTGCCGTGGTCGCCGTTCGGCTCGATGGGTCAGACGCTGCGGATGATCCGCGCCGACAAGACGCTGTTCGCGATCGTCCTCGTCAACTCGGTGTTCTGGTTCAACGGCGGGGTCCTGAACCAGGTCGTCAACGCGCTGGCTCGCCCCGAGCTGCTCGATCTGGCGAAGGACGAGAACTGGAAGCTGTCGGTGATGAAGGTCGTCCTGGCCGTCTTCGTGATGGCCGGGTGTCTCGCGGCGCCGCGGATCGGGCGAAGGTTCACGTCGGCGCAGATGACGTTCGTCGGCGCGACCGGCGTCGCGCTGTCGCAGTCGGCGCTCGTCTTCGTCGGAACGGTGTTCCAGGGCGACTCGAGTGCGTATCTGGTCGCGAACGTCGCACTGGCGGTCAGTGGGTTCGCGGCCGCGCAGTTCGTCGTGCCGCTGGCTGCCTACATCCAGTACGCGCCGCGCGAAGGTTCGAAGGGAAAGGTTCTCGCGACGAACAACTTCTGCACGTTCGTCGGGATCTTCCTCGCCGGCGGCTTCTACCTCGCGCTGACGTCGATCGCGCTGTCGCCGACGATCATCGCGCTGCTGTCCGGGTTCATCCTGCTCGGGTCGGTTTGGGTCGCGCGCGCGTCGGTCGCGAAACTGCTCGTCCCGGTGCGGTAGCCATCCGCGTCACGCGCTCAATCGCCGTCGACGTCCATCGCGACGATCGGCGCCGCGCTGGGCGCGAGGAAGAACCTGCCGATCCGAGCTTCGAACGTCGAGCCGTCGTCGCGCGCCATCTTGTAGCTGCCTTCCATCGTTCCCCACTCGGTCGAGAGCGGGCAGCCACTCATGTATTCGAACCGTTCCCCGGGCTCGAGGTGCGGCTGCTCGCCGATCACACCGTCGCCGGTCACGTCGCGGCGGACGTTGTTGGCGTCGCGGATGATCCAGTGACGCGAGAGCAGCTTGGCGGCGCGTTCACCGCGGTTCGTCAGGACGACGCGGTAGGCGTAGACGAAGTGGTTGCGTTCCGGCTCGGACTGCTGCGGCACGAACTGCGCCGCGACGCGCACGCGGATGCCTTCGGTCGTCGTGTCCGAATGTCCGGTCTGTTTCGTTTCCTGAGTCATGTCCGTTCGGTCCGGTTCGGGGTCCCGGCGAGGGGGCGGAGGATAGCGACTGTGACGAACGACGCACGGGACGCGGGTCAACGCCCGCGCGCGAACTGCATCGCGTCCGGCGCGATCCGCTGCAGGTCCGCTTCGAAGCGCGCCAGGAGTTCGGTCTCGCCGGCGGTTCGCAATGCGCGTCGCAGCAGCGAGATCGTCAGGTGCGGCGTGCGTCCGAGTCCGTCCTCCATCGACAGGACGGCGGGATGCCGGCCGAGCGCGTCGAGCAACGCGTCGACCGAAGGTTCCCATTCGCGGCGGTCGAGGTGGATGCGCCCGCGCCCGGCGTGAGCGAGTGCCATCAGCGGCGCGGCCGACGCGTGGTTCGCCTCGTTGCGTTCGACGCTGGCGTCGAAGCGGCCGACGGCCCGGCGATACGCCGCCGCCGCTCCGTCGTCGTCGCCGATCCGCTTGCGCACTTCCGCGGCGATCAGCGTCGCGTAACCGAAGTACCAGTCGAACGTCGCGACGTCGTCGACGCCGACGCGCATTCGCTCGTAGGTCTTCTCGAGGGCGTCGGCACCGGCGCGGAAGACGACGTCGTCGATCAGCAGGTCGTGCAGCGCGCGCGCCGCCGGGAAGCGTCGCAGCGATCGCTCGAGCACGGCGTTCTTCTCCCGCGGCAGGCTCATCCGGTCGAGGAACTTGACGTGCTCGGCTGCGTGCTCGGGCGTGCCGAGCGGATGGGCCGCGAGGATCGCGTAGGCGGCGTTCGCCTCGGCGATCCACGCGGGCTCGAACGCGCGGTTCTCGCGCATCGCCTGGTAGGTCGCGAGCACGCGCGACTCGGCCAGGACGGCGAGGAGTTCGACGGCGCGTCGATCGCCGGCGCGCGGCAGCAGCGAGCGAACGGCGGCCAGGGCGTGGGTCCCGGCGGCGGCATGCTCGCCGAGACGGAAGCACGCGATGGCGAGGACGTGGTGCGCGGCGTCGGCGTCGGCGCCGTTCTCCAGTGCGCGCGTCGCGTAGGTCTTGATGCTGGCGTAGAGGTCCGACGAGTCGTTGCCCTCGGCGGCGCGCAGTTCGACGAACCGCAGCGTCCACTGCGCCTCGGCGAGGTGCAGCGCGCCGTCGGTCGGCGTCGCGCGGCGGCGACGCGCGATCCCGTCGAGTCGTTCCTCGACGGCCGCGATGTCGGCTTCGACGTCGATCTCGCCGGGGACCGGCTGGCGCTGTGCGGCGACGGCCCACGCGGCGAGGTCGAGGCTCGGGGCGGGCATGTCGATTCCGGCGAAGACGGCAGCCATCTGTCGCGCGCGCGGCGATCCGCGGCGACCGAGCGCGTCCAGCGTCCCGCGCAGCTTGTCGCGCATCGCACCGTCGACGCGCGCCATCGTCTCGACGACCAACGGAACGCAGGCGTCGTCGGTCACAGCGGCGAGAGCGGCGAACCCGGCCGCGCGAACGCGTTCGTCGGTGTCGGCGAGCGCGAGACGAAGCAGGTCCGGCTGCGCGGGACCGGAGCCACTCGCCGGTTCGACGAGGCGGATCCGTGCGTCGGCGTCGCCGTCGAGGAACGCGCGTTCGAGCGACTCGCGGTGCGCGACGTCGTGCCCGGTCGTGCTCGCCGTCGTGGCGGTGACGGCGTGCTTGCGAAGCGCCGCGTCGACGACGTCGATGTCGGAGTCGAGGAACCGGTCGAACAGGACCGTTCCGTCGACGGCGATCGCCTTGTGGCGCGGCGCGACGGCCTGCGGTTGGAACCACCGTTCGTAGATCAGCGGTTCGATCGCGATGTGCTCGCCGCACGTCACGCCGCCGAGGCGCGGGCACGGAATGCGTCGGCCGCGTTCGTCGTGGTCGCGCGGGTTGTGCCGCGTGACCGATGCGACGACCGGAACGTAGGCCTCGGTCAGCGAGGCGAACTCGGGGCTGCGGTACTTGACCATCGCGAAGCGGTCACTGGCGGACTCGTCGTCCATGTTCATGACCAGCAGCAGCGGCTTGCCGGTCTGCTTCGAGACGGCTTCGGCGTCGGCCAGCGAACGCTGCCACCGGATCAGTGGTGGCTTCGTCGGTTGGGTCGGGGCGGGTTGCGGGCCCTGGGCGACGAGGACGGAGGCGGTGGCGAGAACGGCGATCCGTGCGAGTCCTGACGTCATCGGTGGTGTTGGCGGTGGGGGCGGGTGGAACGGGCGCGGGATGCTACTCAGTCGTCGCGCTTGACGTCGTGACGGCGCTCGCCATCGTGCGCCGATGCTCCGACTCGGATCGCTGACGTTCTCGCTGCCCGCCGTCCAGGCGGCGCTCAGCGGCTACAGCGATCTCGCGATGCGGCGCGTGGCGCGCGCGCACGGTGCGCAGTTCGCGTTCCACGAAGTCGTGCTCGACGAAGCCGTGACGCGGAAGGGCAAGCTGCGGCGACGGATCCTCGACGTCGCGGAAGACGACCATCCGGTGGGCGGGCAGTTGATGGGTGCCGACCCGGACGGGTTCGGGCCGGCAGCCGCGGATCTGGTCGCCGCCGGGTACGACGTCGTCGACGTCAACTTCGGGTGTCCGGTGCCGAAGGTGCTCGGACGCTGCCGCGGCGGCTACCTGCTCGGCACGCCCGACGTCGCGCTGGCGATCCTCGACTCCGTCGTCGACGCCGTCGACGGACGCGTGCCGGTCATGGTCAAGATGCGCCGCGGGATCGACGCCGACGTGGCGTCGGAGCGCGCGTTCTTCACGATCCTCGACGGCGCATACGAACGCGGGGTCGCCGCCGTCGTCGTCCACGGTCGCTCGGTGCTCC